>CAYJCC010000046.1:0-6026 GCA_964368655.1 uncultured Lachnospiraceae bacterium
GATAAAACTGTTTAGATTTATCCCGATATTTTTTAGCGAAATATCTTTGGCTGGACAATATTTCAAACTTGTGCATAATAAAAAAGTGCTTCAAATCAAGTTGGATTTGAATGATAAGAATATTAGGTTTATTAAAGAATTGAATAGTAGTTTAAGCAAGAAAATGTACGTTGACAAAGTGGAAAGTAATTTTAATATTGGTTTTCAAAGTCCGTATGTGTGTTCGATAGTATGTGGATATATTCATATGATAGCGGGATTGGTTTTGAGTAAGATAAAAAACGCAAAGCCGGACGCTGATGTTAGCAAGAGTGTGAATATCGGGTATTGCCAAGACATTATTAAGTTTAACGTAGATTTTAGGTTTGAAATAACGATATTTGATTATATATGGGCAATGCTCACTGCATTGTACAAAACAAAAAGAAAGGAGACGGTAAAATAATGGAAAAACAAGAAAATGTAGATGAAATAATTAACTCTGCGATGAAAAATCTAAAGGATATAATCGATTCTAATACCATAATTGGAAAGACAATAAAAATTGATGAAGTGAGTCTTATTCCGGTATCAAAAGTGAATGTTGGGTTTGTGGCTGGTGGGGGAGAGTCCTCTTCCAAAACCAAACAGAAGAACTTGCCCTTTCTTGGTGGGAGTGGTGCTGGGTTCAGTGTTGTTCCTGTGGGGGTTATTACCATAACCAAAAACAATGTTAACTTTTTACAGGTGGATAGAATTGATGCTGTCAGTGAGTTGATGAAAACTGCAAATAGTTTTATAAGCAATCTTGTGAAGGAGAATAAAGATGAGAAAACCGGTAAATAAGTTTTTATTTATTTTTGCATTGTTGTTTTCTGTCCTTTTCACTTCCTCGTGTATTACTGTTCTAGCAGAACCAAACTTTATTTTCAAAAACGGAACAGAAAAAACGTCTATTATTAAACTTTTAGCTCCGGCTAGAAGCATGGTAGCATTATGTGGGGAAACCAACGAGGTTATCACTGGGTACAATGAAAATGAAGAACTGCCTATGGCTTCTACTACAAAAATCATAACAGCAATATTGGCTATTGAAAAATGTAAAGATATAAATGAGATGGTAAAGGTGGATGATGCAGCGATAGGCATTGAAGGCACTAGCATATACCTTAAACAAGGCGAAGAGCTTTCATTGAAGGATTTGTTGTTGGGACTTATGTTGGCGTCTGGGAACGACTGTGCAGTTGCGATAGCTTGTCATATTGGAGGAACGGAAGAAGGTTTTGTACAGATGGCAAATGAGTTTGTCGCAAGTATTGGAGCGAAGAATACACATTTGGTAAATGCCCATGGATTAGATGCTAAAACACATTATACGACTGCACGTGATTTAGCACTTATAACTTCATACGCATTGAAAAATGATATCTTTAGAGAAATCGTCAGCACTGAACGGGCAACTATTCAAGGAAATGATGAGCAAGAGTTAAGGTATTTGAAGAATAAGAACAAACTTTTGTTTAGCAGAGAAGATTGCATAGGCGTTAAAACTGGGTTTACGGACAATGCTGGGAGATGCCTTGTAAACGCTTGTGAAAGAGATGGTTTTACGATTGTAAGCGTGGTTCTTAACTGTGGACCTATGTTTGAGGAGTGTGCAAGAATCACAGATTATGTTTATGAAAATTACATGTTAAAAGAGTTTATTGCACCATATAATTATGTGGGAAGCGTAGATGTGATTAACGGAGAAAAAATTGCATTTGACGTTGTTACGATTAAAGGTTTCAAAAAGGTAATAAAAAAATCTGAAGAGGAAAGATATCGGGTGTCGTATGAATTGCCAAAAGCAATGGAAGCGCCGGTAGGAAATAACCAAAAGATAGGAAAGGTTGTCGTTTTATTTGATGATGAGCCTGTATACGAACAGTCTCTGTTTACAATCCAAGAAATAAAGACCATAGAAATGAATCATTATATAGACGATATAATTGAAAAATGGTGGTTAAATAGTTAAGTATTAGATAAAAGCACTCTTTTTATTTGCAAAAAGGGTGCTTTTGTATTAAAATAAAGCCATGAGAATAAATAAATTTTTAGCAACTTGTGGCTTGTCCAGTAGGCGTAAGGCAGAAGAGTATATCACTTTAGGAAAAGTGAAAGTAAACGGTAAGGTTGTAAAAGAACTTGCTACGGATATTTTGGAGCAGGACAAGGTTGAAGTTGATGGCAAAGTATTAAGCCTTCCAGACGAAAAAGTTTATTATATGTTGAATAAGCCGATTGGGTACGTAACAACGACTACAGACCCTTTCAAAAGACAAACAGTTATGGATTTGTTGCCAAAAGGAATTGGCAGAGTATATCCGATTGGACGACTTGACTTTAATACAACTGGCTTGTTGTTATTCACAAATGACGGGGAGTTTGCAAATCAGATAATGCACCCAAGTAAAGAAATAACGAAAAAATACGAAGTTAGGCTTGTAAAAGAATTGTTACGTTCGGATATCTCTAAAATAGAGGCTGGAATAGAAATAGATGGTAGAAAGACTGCACCAAGTAAGATTCAGCGTATTAAAAATGAGGGTAGTGAAAAGGCTAGTGTTATCATAAAGATACATGAAGGCAGAAATAGAGAAGTCCGTAAGATGTTTGAGGCAGTAGGCAACAAAGTTTCTGCATTGCGTAGAATTCAAATCGGAAGTTTGGAGTTGGGAGATTTGCCAATAGGTAAATGTAGAAAACTTAGTAAAAACGAACTAAAATTGATATTTGCATAGTATTTAGGAGGAAGATATGTTAAATATTGCAATGGACGGTCCTGCATGTTCAGGAAAAACAGCTGTAGCAGATAAACTGGCAGAACTTATGGGAATATATCATCTCAATAGTGGTGCGATTTATAGGGCTGTGGCAATGTACTTATTAGACCATAAAGTTGATATAGACAAGGAAGAAGATGTCAAAGAAGCAATAAAGGGTTTGGAAGTTGAAGTGGACTTTATCGGTGGAGAACAGATAACAACTATAAACAAAAAATCCGTTGTTGGTAAAATTTACGACGTGGATATTAGCCATGCAGCGTCAAAAATAAGTCCTATTAAAGAAGTTAGAGAATTATGTGTAAAAGCGCAAAGACTTGCTGCTAAAAACTTTGATATTGTCATCGAGGGAAGAGATATTACAAGTGTGGTTCTTCCAAAATCTAAAAATAAGTTTTTCATAACTGCATCTTTACAAACCAGAGCAACTAGAAATCTGGAGAAGTTGAAAAAGAATAGTGACCAAAAAATAACTTTTGATGACGCTTTGAAAGATATTGTTGAAAGAGACTCTGCAGATATGACAAGAAAACTCAGTCCGTTAAAGTTGACTAAAGATTCAATCTATATTGACACAGATAAATACACTATAGATGAAGTTGTTGCCATCGTTTATGGATATATAAAACGTGGTACAAGATAGGAGACATAAAAAGAATGCTTTATATAATTTTTAAAATACTATTTTCACCAATAATTTGGCTGTTATATCCTACGAGGTTCATTGGCAAGAAAAATATGCCAAAGAAAACGGGTATGATTCTTGCTGCAAATCATCAATCGAATAGAGACGTATTTATTTTAGCATCACATGTGGTTTCTAAAAAGTTAAGATTTATGGGAAAAAAAGAATCGTTCAAGAACCCTCTTTTAGGGGGCTTCTTAAAGACTTGTGGTGGGTATCCTATCAATCGTGGGCAAACGGACATTTCTGCCATAAAAACGACTCTAAGGCTGCTAAAACAGGGTAAGACGGTTGTTATATTCCCTGAAGGTACAAGAGTTGAAAATACTGACATGAAAGAAGTTAAAAATGGCGTAGCAATGTTTGCGTCTAAAACTGAATGTCCTATAGTCCCAGGCTTCTTTGTGCGTAAACCTAAACCTTTTAGATGTAATAAGTTTTTAATAGGAAAACCTTTTTACATTCATGAAATATTTGACTCCACCAGTCTAACAAAGGAAGAATTAAATAAAGCCAGTGAATATATTTCTGAAAGAATTCTTGAATTGCCAAAATTGTATGAACAAGAAAAATTGCAAAAAAGAATAAATAGGAAAATGAAAAAAGTTGCTATAAAATAAAAAAATCCTCGAATTTCTCGAGGATTTTATTTTTAATTAAATTAGAATCTTATTCCAAGAATAGGTGTTTTGAATGATTTAGTTCTCTTGTTATGACAAGCATCCATAACTAAAGCAATGGCTAAACATCTCAAAGTTTCTTTTTGTTCGTCAATACTTATTGTGTAAGTACTTGCAACTGTTCCAAAGTTTCTTTTTATTGTAGATATTATTTGTCCGTCTCTTGTTATTTTGAAATCCCAAGCAAACACTTTTCCATCTATTTCGTATTTTGAAGTAGAGGAGTCGCCCTTGTTAACTATTTTGTATTTTTTAACTAGAGGAATTCTCTTTCTTTTTATGATGAATAGGGTGTCTCCGTTTGCGTTCTTGATATCCCAACGATTGAACCATCTCCAATATCTTCTTTTCATTGTAATAAGTGGGTTCCCGTTAAAGTCTTCTAGAACATAACCTTGTAACATACTGTGGTCAGTGTCAATGAAAAAACACTCATTGCCTGCAGTGTCTGTAATTGCGTATTTTTCCTTATATACTTTGAATAAACCACGTTTAAGAATAAAATCCATAATATTCTCCTATATTTTTTGTTAATTCTAACAATTATTTAAGAAAAAGTCAAATAATCTCATGATATAAACTTATCTTTATTTATATATATGTTATTAGGTGAGTATATAACCCAATTTGGAAAAAATTATGGAAATAGTATAAAATCTTTTTGTTTTTAGAAAAATTTGGTATATAATACAATATACAAAATAAAAAAGTCACCAATGGGAGGACGTTTATATGTCTAAAAAAGAAGATGATGAATTGAAGAAAATTTTAATGCCAGATGCACCACTTCCACCAACTGTTACTAAAGCAGAACCAAAGGCTGAAGAAGTAGTTGCACCTGTAGAAAATAAAGAAGAAAAGACCGATGCTGCTCAACAAGGAGAACAGCAGTACTATGTTTTACCACCTCAACCACAGCAACAGGACTGGGGTTTTGGTATTCCTGTTAATGCTGGAACACCAGAACAAGCCAATGTGGCACGTAAGAAAATGCGTCGTAACCAAAACTCAAAAAGTAACGGAATCACTGCTTGGATATTGCTTGCAGTTGGTATTGCCTGTGGAGCATTTGGAGCATATTTGAAGACGGTATTATTTGTAGATAAAGCAAGCACAATTATATTGTCATTGTTTGGATTTGGAATTGTTGTGTATGGATTATTATTCATTGCTGTATTACTTTCAATTGCTTCAATTATTTTGGCTATAGTGCAGATTGTTGCAAATAGACGAGCCTTTTCAATTGTCACAATTATACTCGTTCCATTACTAAATATCGCAGCTTTAATTGTTGAACTTTTAATGTTTGCAGGTAACATATTGTAAAAATAAGAGTGGATTAAGTTCCACTCTTTTTTTGCGTATCTTAATGTGTTAAAATTCATAAATATGAATAAATATTCAAAATGGCAATAAGTAAAAAAATTTAGTTCTCTCGTGTTTTCAACCGAACCATGGTTCTCATCCATCCCCAGTTTGGTATAAAAAAACTAGTGTAATACTACACTAGTTACTCTTTTGGTGGGAAGGGATGTGTAACTCGGAATTTCTTTAATAGGGGAGTTTATTTTTGTGGCACTCATCAACTTTCGGTTGTTTGATTATCTTCAGAATTCTCTCGTGTTTTCAACCGAACCATGGTTCTCATCCATCCCCAGTTTGGTATAAAAAAACTAGTGTATTACTACACTAGTTACTTTTTTGGTGGGAAGGGATGGATTCGAACCATCGAAGGCGGTGCCGACAGATTTACAGTCTGTTCCATTTGGCCACTCTGGAACCTTCCCGAATGGAGCTGGTGGTCGGAGTCGAACCAACAACCTGCTGATTACAAATCAGCTGCTCTGCCATTGAGCC
>CAYJCC010000047.1:0-5870 GCA_964368655.1 uncultured Lachnospiraceae bacterium
TTTTTCTGTATTAGTTACCATATAAGGGGAGAGGTATCCACGATCGAACTGCATACCTTCAACTATTTTAAGTTCGGTTTTGAATGTTTTTCCGTCTTCAACTGAGATTACCCCGTCTTTTCCTACGATAGAAACTGCTTTACTGATGAGTTCTCCAATTTCTTCATCTCCGGCGCTTATGGAAGCGACTTGGAATATCTCTTTGTTTTCTTTTACTTGAATGGCTTGGTTATCAATCTCTTTCAACACCAAGTCAGTGGCTTTTTTGATGCCTTTTTTAAGGATTATAGGGTTTGCTCCTGCTGTATAGTTTTTTACACCTTCGTTGACTATTTTTTGTGCTAAAACACAGGCTGTCGTTGTTCCGTCTCCAGCAAGGTCATTGGTTTTTATACTGACTTGTTTTATGAGGTTTGCTCCCATGTTTTCAAAAGTGTTTTCGAGTTCGATTTCTTTAGCAATTGTTACGCCATCGTTTGTGATGAGTGGGGTGTTGCCCAATCTATCTAAAACCACATTTCGTCCTTTTGGACCCAGTGTTATTTTTACAGCATTACACAGTTCGTTGACGCCTTTTTCTAAACTCTTTATTGCGTCAAAGTCTTTTAACATTTGTTTTGACATTTTTTCCTCCTTACTCTATGATTGCCAAAATATCTTCTTGGCGAATTATTAGATATTCTTCGTTGTTGAACTTAAATTCTTGTGCTGCGTACTTTGTAAACAGTACCTTGTCTCCAATCTTGACATTCATAGGAACTTTTCCGTCTACTGTTTCTCCATCTCCCATGGCAATAACTTCGGCTACCATAGGCTTTTCTTCTAGGCTTGAAGGAAGTAGTATGCCTGTTTTCTGTTTTTCTTCTTTTTGTGTCTTTAATAGGACTCTGTCAAATAATGGTTTTAGTTTCATAATTTTTCTCCTTACTTTAATTGTTAACATTCGCAAATTTTTTAGTCTTTTGTGACATAAAAATCGGTTGCAAAAATTATTTATAAGTATAAGACCATAAAAAGAGGTTTTTCAATTTTGTATGCCAAAAAAATATAGGACAGATTATTTTGAAGATGTGAAAGTTATGAGAAGACGTCGAGGGTTTTTTAGAAAATTCTTTCTCTTTATTCTTTTAGCGATTATAACTTTTGGGGTGGTAGTATCGGCTGACTATGTCGGTGGGTTTATTGCTACTGGCAATTTTTCGTTCAGTATTTTTAAGGGTAAAAACGAAACGGTGGAGTACTATGCAATTATCTTGTTTGAGTCCGAAAACAAAGAAGAAGCCGAACAAAAAGCACAAGAATCTTCGGATAACGGTGGGGCTGGTTATGTATGGGAAGATGGCAAGTATATGGTTGTCGCCAATGTTTATAAAAGACAAAGTGATGCAGAAAAGGTTATAGAGAATTTATCGGAGACGGAATATTCTCCTGTCATACGAACAGTAAGGTATGTGAAGTCAGAAAACTATAAAGAAGTGTTAAAAGTTTTGGAAGGTATTTATTCTGACTTGTACGAGATAAGTAAGGGTTTGGATAAGGGCGAAGTTAGTGTGGTATTTGCAAGTTCCGAGATAAACAAGATAGCGAGTGATATCCATGTTTTACAGTTAAAATATAGTACTATGCAAACTGCAGAAAGTGGCGTAATTGCTGACATTTTGATGAAAGTCTATGAAGGGTTGCAGTCGTCCAGTATACAGTTGTTATGTGACGACAACAGTAGTTACATTGTTAAAAACGTTATCGTCAAAACAGTGTTTAATGCAGTAGAGTTGGCAAATACAAAACTGTAAAAAGAGCAAAATATGTCATTTATTTTTCTGCAGAAGTAAGCATTTGGCTTGAAGAAAATGTTCAAATATAGTATAATCGCAGTATGAGTAAACAAAACAAATGGAGAATAATAAAGGCTGCGATAATCCTTGCTCTTGTAGTAGTGGATATTGTTATTAAAGTTGTAATAGAAAAACGCTTTGTAGAAGGCGAGAGTATTTCTGTTATAAAGGGCTTTATTAACTTTACATATGTAAAAAATACTGGAGCGGCATTTAGTTTATTTTCCAATGCCACTATATGGTTGGCAATCTTTTCAGCAATATTGATTGCTATTATTGTTTTTGCTGACTTTAAGATTAAAGGACAGAATGGTTGGTATGATGCAGGATTCTGTTTGATTGTTGCGGGTGCTGTTGGAAACTTATACGATAGAATTTTCCGAGGATTTGTTAGAGACTTTATTGAGTTTGATTTTATGAACTTTGGTATCTTTAACGTAGCAGATATTATGCTTACTGTTGGAGTTATCTGTTACGCCGTGTTTGTTATTTTCTTTATGGGTAAAGCACCAAAAGAGGTGAAACATGAATAAGTTTATTGTTGGTAAGGAATATGAGGGCGAAAGATTGGACGTTTACCTACAACAGATGGACGGGGAAAACACTCGTAGTCATATAAAAAAACAAATTGAAGACGGGAAGGTTACCGTGAATGGTAAGATTGTTAAGGCAGGATATAAACTGTCTATCGGGGATAAAATAGAGTGTGAAATAGCCCCTCTTCAACCTTTGGAGACAGTTGCAGAAAACATTGACTTGGATATTGTTTATGAGGACGAAGATATCGCTGTTATAAACAAGCCACAGGGAATGGTTGTGCACCCAAGCGTTGGTAATTATACAGGTACGTTGGTCAATGCTTTGTTGTATCAAATGGATAATCTTAGTGGGATAAACGGGGTAATTAGACCGGGTATTGTGCATCGTTTGGATAAGGACACCAGTGGCCTTATTGTAGTGGCGAAGAATGACATGGCTCATGTGAACTTAAGTAAGCAAATTGCTGAAAAGACCTGTAAAAGGGAGTACATTGCATTGCTAGACGGGATACTGAAACAGAGCAGTGGTGTTGTAGAAAATTATATTGGAAGAGATACCAAAAACAGACTGAAAAAAGCTGTCGTGTCTCCAGAAAATGGAAGGTATGCAAAGACTTTCTTTGAAGTGGAAAAATACTACGAAGGATATAGTCTTGTTAGGTTTGAACTGTTTACGGGAAGAACTCATCAGATACGTGTACACGCAAAAGAATTGAGGCACCCTGTGGTAGGAGATTTTTTATATAATGGGAATAAATGCAAGTTCAATCTTAAAGGGCAGTTGCTACACGCTAGGAAACTAACATTGGTTCATCCTAGAACTGGTAAAGAAATGATTTTTGAGGCACCTTTGCCAGATTATTTCCAGAGATTTCTTAACTCATTAAAAGAAACAAAATAGCGAAATCAATCAAAAACTACACTTTTTGTTGCATTGTTGGTTGATTTTTAGGCGTGTATGTGTTACTATTTATACATAATAGAGAGGAGTGGTGGCGAAATGAAATTCAACTTGAAAATGTTTGTAAACTTTTTAGCATTTGTTGCAATTATTCTTATAGGAATTGCTTTAATTCTTAAGAAAACATCTTTCGGTGGACAATTACAACTTATCGCAAATATAATTGCTTATGTTATGTTAGCAGTATTTGCATTTTTCTATGCTAGAAGTAAGAGAAATTTGATATTTGTTATTCTTTGGTTAGCCGCAGTTGTTTTGATTGTCGTATCATACATCATATAGTGAAGAATGAAAGAATATTTTAAGAACTTTTTTAAGAGCAAATTTAATATTGTCCTGCTAGTACTATTGGTAATCACCATCGTCCTTTGTTCTTTGTCAGGAATAAATAAAGCCTTCATATTTGCAGGGCTTATCTGTATAGCGCTTATATGTTTCACGGTTGCTGTTAAAATGATTGTGGATTATAAAAGAGCAGGACGAAAATTTGATGAAGCAGAGTTGCATTCACGAAATGCACAAGAGGCTGGTCAAGTTGTCCGTATTAGAAAAAACATGAAAAGAGAAGTAGTGTTTAGGGTAATTATGTTTATTATCTTTGGGATATTGTTCTTGATAGCAACAACCAAGGTTTATTAAAAAACAAAAGGAGAAGTATATGAAATACGAAACAAAAAAGAAAGCCGGAGAAGTTGAAATCAAGATAACTCTCGACAAAACAGAATGGAATGCTTACCTAGATGAAGCATACAACAAAAATAAAGGAAAATATAAAGTAGAAGGATTTAGAGCCGGAAAAGCACCTAGACGTGTTATCGAAAAGATGTACGGTCAAAATACTTTTTATGAAGAGGCTCTCAGCGAGGGATTCTCAAGAATGTATGGAGAAGTTCTCTCTAAAGAAAGAGATATTGACCCAGTAGATATGCCAAACATCGATGTCGAAAAGGTTGGACCAGAAGGAGTTGTTTTAGTAGCAACTGTTACTGTTAGACCAGAAGTTAAGATGGGAGCATACATGGGACTTGGAATTGGCGTAAAGGCAAAAGCACCTACAGCAGCTGACGTTGATGCAGAATTGAAGAACGCTCAATTAAGCAATGCAAGACTTGTTGAAAAGGCAGGAGAAATTGCACAAGGAGATACTGCAAATATCAATTTTGAAGGATACCTTGGAGAAAAGAAGTTTGATGGCGGAACAGGTACAGATTATGACCTTGAGATAGGTAGCCACAGTTTTATTGACACTTTTGAGGACCAACTTGTTGGATTAAAGGCTGGAGACAAGAAAGACGTTAAAGTTAATTTCCCAGAGAATTACCAAGCAAAAGAACTTGCTGGAAAACCTGCAATCTTTAAGGTTACAGTTAATACAGTAAAACAAAAAGAACTTCCAAAACTTGATGATGAATTTGCAAGCAACGTTTCATCTTTTGAAACTTTAGAAGAATATAAGAAAGAGATTAAAGACAATCTCAAGAAGAAGGCAGAAGAAATGGCTGCTGTTGAAACAGAAAACAAGATAATTGAAAAGATTGTCGAAGGCATGAAAGTTTCTATTCCTGTTTGTATGATTGACCAAGAGTTGGAAAGCATTATCAAGGACTTGGAATACAGATTGATGTACCAAGGACTTAGATTGGAAGACTACTTGACATATCTTGGAACAACAATGGAAGACTTCAAAACTAAGAAGAGAGTAGATGCTGAAAAAGCAGTTAAAGTAAGACTTGCTATGCAGGAAATCGTTAAGGCAGAGAAAATTGATGTTACCAAAGACGAGATTGAAGAAAAAGTTAAAGAACTTGCAAAAACTGCGAAAAAAACAATAAAAGAGTATAAAGAAATGATGGGCGAAGAGAGATTAAATTATATCGGAAATGATATACTCTTAAATAAGCTCATGGCATTCTTGGTAAAAAAGAACGCCCCTGCAAAATAATCAAGACAATGGAGGAGATAAATTATGTTAGTTCCTATGGTTGTAGACCAAACTAGTAATGGCGAAAGAAGTTATGATATTTATTCAAGACTATTAGAAGACAGAATTGTCTTCATCAGTGGAGAAATCACAGACGATACAGCAAATACTGTAGTTGCACAGTTATTGTTCTTGGAAAGCAAGAACCCTGACAAAGATATATGTTTATACATCAACAGCCCAGGTGGAAGTGTAACAGCAGGAATGGCCATATACGATACAATGAACTATATCAAATGTGACGTATCAACTATCTGTGTTGGAATGGCAGCATCAATGGGTGCTATGCTTTTAAGTAGTGGTACCAAAGGTAAACGTTTCTGTTTGCCAAACAGTGAGGTTATGATTCATCAACCTCTTGGTGGAGCACAAGGTCAAGCAACAGACATTGAAATTGTTGCAAAACATATAATATCAACAAAGAAAAAATTAAACAAAATCTTAAGCGAAAACACAAGTCAAGACCTTAAGAAAATTGAAGAAGATGTCGAAAGAGATTATTATATGTCTGCAGACGAAGCACAAAAGTATGGTATTGTGGATAAAGTAATCGC
>CAYJCC010000048.1:0-5833 GCA_964368655.1 uncultured Lachnospiraceae bacterium
ATTAGAATATGGTAAAATAAATATATGGATAAAGATATAGAACAAGATTTATTAAAAGGAAAAACAAAACTGGTTGACTTGTTACGGAATGGAGAAGTCTCTGATTTTTTGAAGAAAAAACTCTTATTTATGAGAGGGTCGAACGAACTCGGACTCACAGAAAATTATTTTAACAAAGAAAATATGAATGTTACATATTTCAAATTGAGTGACAAACTTTTGCAAAAATCTGAATTGGCTCCATACAAAATTCCAGAAGAAGGAATAATAACTCAAGACGGGACAATCTATACCATGCGAAACTTACAGCATCATTTGGTGTTGGCTATGTGGTTAAAATCGAATGGGGTGGATATAAGAAACTCTATAAGATTTTTGGTTTGGAGAAGTGGATATAACGGTTCAAAATATGGAACGCCCGAATTCTATGATGGTTATGATTCTTTGAAAAAATATCCAAAAGAGCCAAGAAACTTTGACGAACAAGAAAGAATTTGGATAGACTATCACGAGGGCAATCATTTAGGGAATAACATTGTAGAATTATCGACAGCGCAAGTAATAGCAATGCAAAATATATGTTCTTCAGCAGATAGAGACTTTACCGAGGTAATGTATAGAAATAATACTTTTGGTTTGCACAATAAACCATACGAGTATACTGACCCCGAAGATAAAAAAAGAGCAAAATATAATAGAATGACAATTGAAGAAACTTTGGGAATTAAAATTTCAGAAGAAGATAATAAAAAATATAGAAGATAAAATGTCGTTTAACCGTAAGGTTGACGGCATTTTTACTTGCTCAAAAGCACGATTTTAATATATAATAAACCAAGAGGTAAAACATGGAAAACAAGAGTGAAACGAAAAAAATAATATATACAGCAATAAAACCAACGGGAAGATTGCATTTAGGAAACTATCTTGGAGTTGGTCAAGAATTAAAAAATTATCAAGAGAAGTACGACTCTATCTTTTGTGTTGCTGATTTACACGCAATGACAATGAATGAACCAAAAGAAGTTTTGGAAAGATTAACATATAGTATTTTCTCGTACTATTTAGCATTCGGGTTAAGTCCAGAAAGGTCTATTATATATGTGCAAAGCCAAGTAAAAGAACACGCTGAAATCTGTTGGATTTTGAACAACTTTACAATGATGGGCGAAGCAACTAGAATGACTCAATATAAAGACCATGTTGCGAAGAAGAAAGAAGTTAACGTTGGATTGTTAGATTATCCAATTTTGATGGCTGGAGACATTCTTTTATATGATACTGACATTGTTCCAGTTGGTCAAGACCAAGTACAACACGTTGAAATCTGCAGAAATATTGGTATTAGATTTAACAACAAATATGGCGAAACTTTCAAAATACCAAAGTATGAAGTTAGAAAAGATGGCGCAAAGATTATGGGATTGTTAAATCCGGAAAAAAAGATGAGCAAAAGCGATTTAGGTGAAGGTAATGTTATCTATCTTGATGACACCGATGAGGATATTGTTAAGAAAATAAAACGAGCAGTTACAGACAGTGATAATAAGATATATTATGACGTAGAGAAGAAACCGGGCGTAAGTAACTTGTTGAGAATATATGCTCTCCTTATGAACATATCAATTCCAGAAGCAGAAAAAGTTTTCAAAGATAAAAATTATGGTTTCTTAAAAGATGAAGTATCCAAAACCATTGTTTCAAGTTTGAAACCAATAAAGGAAAAGTATCAAGAGTTGATGGCTAATCCAGAAAAACTTAAACAGATAATGAAAATAGGCGCAGAGAAAGCTGAAAAGATTGCAAGTAAAAAAGCAAGACAAGCAAAAGATGCGCTTGGCGTAGTGTCTTTATAAAAAATAAAATTTTTCAAAAAAACTTAAAAATGTATTGACTCTCCCGTAACTGGAGGTTGTAATATAGGGTATCAATGGAGGGAATGTGTTTCGTATTGGAGAGTTTTCAAAACTAGCAAAGACCACGGTAAAAACATTGAGATTTTATGATGAAATCGACTTGTTCAAACCTAACTTTGTTGACGACAATGGCTACAGATATTATTCTATCGAAGACTTGAATAGGTTGCAACGAATAGTAGAGTTGAGAAATTGTGGATTGCCAATAGACGAAATAAAACAGTTTTTTAATGGAGACAACATTGTTGATATACTTCAGAACAGAATTGTTGAAATTGAAAATAATATCAAGGACGAAAAAGAAAATCTCTCATTGATAAAAAATCTTATAAAATCAGCAAAGAAAGGAGAGATTATGAAAAAATATCAAGCAAAAGAGATTATGTTACCTAAATGTATTGTTTACTATAGACATGGCGTAATAGATAGCATGGCAAATATGGTGCCCTTCATTTTAGAAGCCGGAGCAGAGTGTGCTGAAAACAACCCTGGACTAAAATGTTTGACGCCAGACTACTGTTTTGTAACATACGCAGCGGCTGAATACCAAGAGAAAAATGTTGAGTTGGAATATGCTCAAGCCGTAGAGAAAAAAGGCAAGGAAAGTAAAAACATAAAGTTCAAAAATTTGGAAGAGCAAAAAGCAATCAGTGTGGAACATAAAGGAAGTTATACAAAACTTGCAGAGGCCTATGCGTTCGCTGTAAACTGGGTAAAGGAAAAAGGGTATGAGATTGCAGCGCCTATCCGTGAAAGATATATAAACGGTTGTTGGGATACTGAAAACGAAGATGAATACTTAACTGAAATACAAATACCTATTAAGTAAAAATAAAACACGAGAAATTCTCTCGTGTTTTTTGCTTTAATAAATAATAATTTTGGATTAGTTTACGCCGAAGAAATCTTTTACAAAGTACCAAAACTTACTTTCACCATATTTTACAACGTGTTCGACTTTTCCAACAACATGCCCTAAATCATATGGTCCGTTTTTGCTGCTATCATTACTGTTTGCCCTGTTGTCTCCTAGCACAAAAATTGTTCCAGTTGGTACAGTGAAATAATATCTGTCAGTGTCATCATCGTGTGTAAAGCATCTACTCCATTTATCAGACGAAATCAGTCCGGTTGTGCTGTCATATAAATTATTGAAAGTGGTAGCCATTCCGTCTACAGATTTTATATAATCTTCCTTAACAATGTGTGCCACTGAAGTTGTGGAGTCCGACCTTTCCAAAACATAGTTTGTTCCGTCGTTATAAATACAAATAGTGTCGCCTTCCATTGCAATAACTCTTTTGATTATATATTTGTCGCTGTCAGATGAACTTTGTATTACAACAATATCTCCCAATCCATAATCGGCAAATCTGTTGACGTAGATTGTGTCCCCATTGTTTTCATTCACAGTATTCAATGTTGGCTGCATACTTGGTCCGGAAACAGGAGCGCTGATATACTTAACATTGAAAACGACAATTATAAGCAAAAAGAAAAGCAAAACGATAAATACTGAACCATATAAAATGCTCAGCCATGTTCTTTTTGGTTTTTTATATACTAATTCTTCTTTATCCATTTTTCTCACTTTGGTGTTTTATGGTCTTTATAAACTTATTATAATCCATCAGTATAATATGCCCACATTTAACACATTTTAGTTTTATATCTGCACCAGTTCTTAAAATTTCCCATTGGTTGCCACCACAAACGTGGGTTTTTCTAGTGATAACGATATCTTTACAGTTAAAAGTATTCATATTTTCATTATATCACTCAATTAGTTGTTTTGTAAACAAAAAGGGCCGGTCATCAGCCCTTTTGTTTTTATCTTATTTTCTCTTTATAACAATATGCAGAGAACTCCACCTTTACCTTCGTTAACAATTCTGCCCAGAGTTTTACGCATCTTTTTCTGAACTTCTTGTGGCATTGCTACCAATTTCCCTTGGATACCATCATTGACCAAACTGTTTAGAGTTTTGCCAAACATTTTTGTTTCCCAGATATCTTGAGGGTTGCTTTCAAATTCTTTTAACATATTTTTAACAATCTCTTCACTCTGTTGTTCGCTTCCAACAATAGGGTTGAGTTCTGTTTCAATATCCACTTTCATGATATGCAAACTTGGAGCACTGGCTTTCAGTCTGACACCGTATTTTCCACCTTGTTTTACAATGGCAGGTTCTTCAAGAGACATTTCATTCAATGATGGAAGAACAACTCCGTATCCAGTTGCATCTACTTGTTCAAGTGCGCCCTTAAGTTTATCATATTGTTGTTTTGCTTGAGTGAGTTGTTTTACAAAAGATATCAAATGATAGTCTGATGAAATTTCATAACCACATTGAGAACTGAGAACTTTATAGAACAGGTGAGGTTTTGATATTATTTCAACAACCATCTTTCCTTCGCCAATAGCAATGTTTTTACTTGCAGGTTCAAAGTTTTCATCTTCTACAAACATTGACCAGTTTTCTGGAAGGTCGCCAATTTTTTCGATATTGTCTGCAGCAGATTCCAAAGACTCAAAAATATATCTTATATATTCGTCGTCATAAGGAAGGGCTTCCATCCATTCAGGAAGAGTCGCCTCGATAGACACGATAGGGAACTCGTTTAATATGTTTGTGAAGATATTGTTGATATCATCTTCTTTAAGGTTTTTAACATCTAAAGCGATGGCGCGAACACCATACTTTTGTGTTAAAGAGTTTGCGAGATTGATTGTTTCAGGACTTGTAGGGTGTGTGGAGTTAACAACAATTACAAATGGTTTATTACAAGCTTGTAATTATTTAACAACACGTTCTTCAGATGAAACATAGTTTTCACGAGGAATGTCTGTGATGCTACCATCTGTTGTTAACATAACACCAATTGTACTGTGATTGCAGATAACTTTCTTTGTGCCAAGTTCAGCAGCCTCTTCAAAAGGCATACCTTCTTCACTCCAAGGTGTTTTTACAATACGAGGCTTGTTGTTTTCCACATGTCCAATAGCCCCATCAACCAAATATCCAACACAGTCAATCATTCGAACATTCATTTTTATGTCATTTTCCAAAGCGATTTTTATTCCTTCGTTTGGAATGAATTTTGGTTGAGTTGTCATAATACTTTTTCCATCACCACTCTGTGGTAATTCATCAATTGTTCTTTCTTTGCTATTGATATCCACAATATTTGGGATAACAAGAGTGTTTAAGAAATTTGTAATAAAAGTAGATTTCCCTGTTCTAACAGGTCCAACTACTCCTACGTAAATATCGCCGTTTGTTCGTTTGGCAATATCACTATATACGTCATAGTTGCTCATAAAGCGCCCTCCGTTGGTTTAATACTAGATTTTATGATGGCAACACAAAATATATGAGCGTTTTTTGTAAAAAATTGTAAAAAGTATTTCAAAACATGTTTGGTTATTCCACACGAAAAAAGGTTTTACAATACTTTTTCTTTTTGGTATAATAAAAATATAAACTAAAGCGACTAAAAAGACGAAAAAAGAGGAAAAAATAATGAAATGTATGTTTTGTGGCTGTGAAGAGAGCAAGGTTATAGATAGTAGAAGCACGGATAGTAACAGTATTAGAAGAAGAAGAGAGTGTTTATCTTGTGGAAAAAGATTTACCACATACGAAACTATTGAGTATGTGCCAATTTTGGTAATCAAGAGCGATAAAACAAGACAAGCATTTAACTCAAACAAAATAAAACAGGGTGTCGTAAAGGCTTGCGAAAAGAGGCCTGTAAGTATGGAACAAATAGATAATCTTGTTTCAGAAATCGAAAAAGAAATCACAAACAATCTTGACCAAGAAGTTGAAAGTAGCAAGATTGGAGAATTGGTAATGACAAAATTGAAAGAACTAGACGAGGTTGCTTACATAAGATTTGCATCAGTTTATAGA
>CAYJCC010000049.1:0-5761 GCA_964368655.1 uncultured Lachnospiraceae bacterium
TACAAAAAGAAAACAAAAGATGGAACAAAAAATGTAAAAATGAAAAATGAAAAAGAATTGGTGATTTCTTCTCAAGTGAAGGGGTGGAAATGATTAGTAATTATATTATTCCAATATTCATTATTTCCATTGTAGTCTATTCGGTAATAAAGAGAAAAAACGCCTATCAAAGTTTCGTATTTGGAGCCAAAACTTCTTTTGACTTAGTGCTGACGGGTTTTCCATATATTGTTGCAATTTTTATTGCCATAGAATTGTTTATTGCAAGTGGACTAAGTTCTCTTTTGGCGACTTGGCTATCTCCTGCGTTGCAAGTTGTTGGTATACCAAGCGAATTGGGCGAACTTGTTTTGTTAAAACCGTTTAGTGGTTGTGGAAGTTTAGCGATGGTTGAAAGTATTTTTACAAGGTATGGTGTTGATAGTTATCTTGCCAGATGCGCATGTTGTGTTGCTGGTAGTGGTGAAGCAGTTTTTTATATATCTGCAGTCTTTTTCTCAAAAACGAGTGTAAAAAAATTTGCCTATGCTATTCCCGTAGCATTGTTGGCAAATTTTGTTAGTGCTATTGTAGGTTGTGCTATCTGTAGACTGATTTAGTAATATTTTGGTTTACTTTTTTCCACTTCATGCAGATATCTCTCTGCCTTTTTTGCGCCCTTTAATAATTCTTCTTCGTTGTTTTCAAGATTACCATTCATGCAGTTGTAAACAAGGATTTGTTTTATTGGCGTGATGTTCTTTGCCGATACACCGGCCTTTAACATTTTTTCAGAGGAAACGCTTAATTGTTCTACTGTTAATGGCACATTGTTTTCAATGCAGTTGTCTATGAATGCAGAAAGCAAGAATTCTTTTTTCTTATTTATGGCAACAAAAGCAGGTTTTAATTCATTTCTAACCACATAATATTTTTGAGCAGAAGTCAATGGCGCATTGTCTTTTAGGAATATATAAATAAGATGATAAAGGTCTCTGACTTTTGTGCAAATTTTCTTACTTGCTTTTAATCCACTATTGCCGATTATTTGGTCTAAATGGAAAGATAAGTTGTTGAAACTGTTAAGATTTCCTTTCATCTTCTTATACATGATTGCACAGATAAAGAATTCAAAAGTCCATTCTAAAGGTGCCTTTTCTACGGCATCAATCATTTTGTTGATTGGTAACTTAAACTCTGCTGGAAGATTGGTTATATATCTCCAAGCACCAAGTTGATTCATCAATTTTACTGCCATCTTTACATAGTCAGAACAAGCAATACGAATGAGTTCATAAAGAACGTGTTCTTTTGAAATGTCCTTTAATTGATAAGCCATATTGATAGCTGTTTTTAGGGTTTTCTTTTCTACTTTGAAACCCAAGTCTCCCGCCTGACGAACCATTCTCAAAACTCTCAAACCATCACTTGAGAAAACCTTTTCAGGACTTCCAATAGCAACCAAAGTTCGGTTGTTGAGGTCTTCAATACCGTTAAAGAAATCTGTAATTTCATCTGTTAGTATGTCGTAGTAAAGAGCGTTTACTGTAAAGTCTCTGCGATAAGCATCAACCTTTATATCTTGTACGAAATCTACAGATGAAGGTGTATGCGCGCCACCAACGTTGTAGTTTTCGCTACGGAAACAACAGTACTCGTAATGATCGTTTTTCTTTGACAAAAGAATGGTCCCAAGTTTTTTATTTATAACTTGAGTTCTCCATGCAAGGCTTCTTGCAACATCTTCAACCTCTTCAATAGATAAAGAGCCAGAAAGGTCTATATCGGTATCAAAACGTCCAAGTAGGGCATTTCTAACATATCCACCAACCACGTAAAGAGTAGAGTTGTGTTTCTTAAACCCCTCTGCCAATTCTCTTAAATTGTCGGTAAGAACTATTTTCATTTTTAGCCCTCCTTAAAATTTTATTACATTGATTCCGTATGCCGTCTTCGTATCCGAAGTGATTTTCACTTTGTTACTTATTTCTATTCCTGCAATTACCAATATTTCGTTTTTGTAAGCTAAAACTGGAGTAATTGCTCTAAGTCTTGATGGTACTTTTTTGTTTATGAAATAATCATTCAAACTCTTTGTGCCACCACCAAACTTTTCAAATACGTCGCCGTCTTGTCTAAATCTCCAATACGCAGACTTTGGAATACTATTATAATCAACAAGATGAGTGAACTTGCCCAACTCGAGATTTCTTGTCTGCAACATTTCAATGACACCAAATCTTGGAATATCAGTTATTCCTTTTTTGATAGAAATTTTTATAGGTTCAGGATTATAATTTTTGTTTGTGATTGTTAAATATCCGTATTCTTTCAAAACGGTTACATTATGTGGCAGATTTATTTTGCTGCCATTCTCTGCTTCTAATCCTAAAGATATAATAATGTTCAAATGTTTTGTTTCAATATCTGCGAAAACACCTATCTCTCTAAATGCTTTTCTTAATATTCTGTAAATTATTGGAAGAGGATATGAAATATATGCTAAAGATATCTTGCAAATTCCACCATCTTCTAAAGTTACAGCGTTTTTGCTAATTGTTGTGTTTATGTATTCGTCATCTATTTTACAAGCCTTAGAAAAATTCCCAAGCGAGTTTTCAAAACTAGGCCATCTATCTCTTATCATTGGCATAACTACGTTTCTCAAATAATTACGTGAAGCGTCTGTTTCTGCATTTGTTTCATCTGTAACAAAAGGAATTTCGTTGTCAATTATATACTTTTGAATTTCTGCTTTTGAGGTGGTAAGTAATGGGCGAATAAAGACGTTGTCTCTCATTGTATCCATTCCTCTTGCACCGGTAATTCCACTTCCACGGAAAAGGTTAAGCAATATTGTTTCTGCTTGGTCGGATACATGGTGACCAAGAGCAATCTTGGTTACTTTTTTCTTTTTCAATAATTCCTTAAAAAAAGCATATCTGCCTTCTCTTGCACCTTGCTCTACTGTGAGTTTTTTCTTCTCGCAGATGCTTTTTATATCTAGACTCGTGTATTCGTATGGGATATTGTGGTCTTCACAATAACTCATAACAAAATTGCTGTCTCTTAAACTGTTTTGTCGGAGATTGTGGTTTACGTTTATAGCAACTACTTTGCAACCAAACTTTTCCTTGTTTACATTCAGATAATGGAGAAGACACATGCTATCCATTCCACCACTACAAGCTACCCCGATAATGTCGCCATTTGTGATTAATTTATCTTGCTTTACGCATTTATCAAAATTGGTCATACCTATCCTCCAACGCTTTCTGCCCTTATTATATATTAAAACAATAAAAAATACAAATAAAAACCTCGTCTTTATTTGTATTTGTCTTCATTTATGGCTTATATTTGAGAGTTTTTGTATTTTTTTTGATTATGCCAAAGGAAAGGTTTTTACAACCACTATTGTCATGTCGTCTTTGCAAACCCCACGTGACATTTCCACGGCTGCGTCCAAAATCTCATCTGCAATGCTTTGAGGGTTGCTGTTTTCGATGTTGTTTATAAAAGTCTTCAAATTGTCCTTTGTGCCGAAGATATCTGTTATTCCGTCAGAAAGTAGTATGATATTGTCAAAATCTTGTATTACAGTCTTTGTTATACGAGGCTGCATTTCTTCTAGAACGCCGATTGGTAGTCCATAGCTTTCAATTATATCTGTTCCGTGCTTATGTTTGATAAAACCGTATGGGGCACCCAGCTTAATAAAATCGCAAGTATTTTGTCTCATGTCCAATACACAAATATCAAGGGCAGAGAAAGATTCTTCGTTATTAAGACTGAGGAGTTTGTTCACGCTGTTTAATATTATGTCGTTATCAAAACCTGCCTTGTAGAAATTCTCAACCAAACTGATAGCGAGAGAACTGTCTCGCTCGGCTCTTTCTCCACTTCCTATTCCATCGCAAATGGCAACCATGTATTTGCCGTCATCAATCTTGGTTAGGGCATGGGTATCCCCACTTTTTATTATACCGGTTTTGGAGCAACTGGCTTGACCAAAAACGATGTCATAGTTTGCACAACTTTTAAGGGTTATAATTGTGGAGTTTGGAATGTCTGCTGGGTGCATACTTTCTATGCTCATTTTACCACCGCAAACCTTTCCAACAACAGACTCTACGATTTTCTCATTTATGTTATCGTTTCTTACAACAAGAGTAACAATTCTTTTCCATGCAGATTCTTCATACACAACCACTTCTACACAGAATATGTTTTTGAAACCCAACTCTTCTATAATTCGATTTTCTCGGTCTACGTCGAAGGAAACGTTGGTGCTGACTTCTTCAGAAAGTTTTTTGAGAATTCCACTTATACCACTTAATTGGTCGGCAATCAACAATCTACTTGAGTCCATATTGTATACCATGGAAGAGTAGTGTTTATAGGTAGAAAGGGAATTGTTTGCCGTGGATATGAGGGAGTTCACCCTTCCACATTTTGTTGTTAAATATTGTGGTAAATCTAAAAGGGTAGCCTTGCCTCTATCGAATGCTGAAGTGATTAAATTATCAAATATTTCTGTTGTATATTTCCCGTTAACTCTCAAGCACTTGTTTCGTTCAGGGCAATCTTTACAACATTTATCAACAATATCTTGAGCAGTAAGTTTTTTGGCTTCATTTTCCGGCATTACTCCTCGAACCATACCACGAAAAACTTTATCCATTTCTAAAAATACGTCGGAAATCTCGTTCATGCGTCGACATATTCCTTGTTTACTTCTGTTTACAATGTTACGAATAGCAATTTTTTCTCTGTATCCACCCAACATATCAAGAACTTTTGCAAACATGTTTAGAGGCAAGAAAAGGAAGATTATTCCTGCTATAGCAACACTTATGATAGATAGGTAGGAAAATGTTGGATAGCACTCGAAATACATACCGAACACCACTTCTGCAAGAACTATTCCAACAGCACTAAATATTCTGTGGTTGGTTTTGAAAGCGATAGCAATTAGCGAAAAGACGGCAAAACTCGAAATGTATGAAATATTGCCAGTATGCAAACTTGCACCGATGCCCAGAGAAATTCCAAACAAAATAGGTGCAATGTTTTTGAAGAGGTAAGTGGAGATGAGGATTGCAAGAGCCACAATAATTTTCAACGGTTCAACTCCCCAAAGGGATATGTTGGAAAGTCCCATGCCGATAATTGCAACCACAACACACCCACAGATAATTTCATCATACGATAGCTTTTGGTTGAATTTTTTCGTTAATGTTGCTCCAAAAAAGTATATACAAGCATATAAAAATAGCATTCCTAAAGCGACCGAAATGGAAAGAGCAATGGTTTTTGAAGCATCTCCAATTTGCAACCAAACATACGCCCATTGAGACAAGAGGGCATAAACACCTATGAATATACGGTTTATTTTTTTGTGAGTGCGATTATGGATAAACCAAGCAATCAAAGCAACACCAACGGTTCCCAGTGAAATATATAAACTGATCAAAGAAAAACCGGCTAATGAGTATGCTGTAACATACGAAATGCAGAGGTTAAGGATATTGTAGTTGCACCATATCAGCGAAAATAACAAACCAAACGCAAATGGTGCAAAAGGGGAATAGGATAGAGTTGCTTTACTTGCCACAAAAAACAACAGTGTTGTTATT
Organism: uncultured Lachnospiraceae bacterium; assembly: GCA_964368655.1. GTDB lineage: Bacteria > Bacillota > Clostridia > Christensenellales > UBA1242 > CAYJAP01. The sequence continues at coordinate 5,619 of CAYJCC010000049.1, forward strand.
GTGAAATTAAGCAAGATAATCCACAACCCGTACTTGAAAAATAATTCATTTCTCGTTTTTTTGATACTTTTTTCGGCTGATAAAGTTAAGCTTTTTTCTTTCATGTTTTTCTCCAAATATGTAATATATTTAGAGTTTAAGAT
>CAYJCC010000050.1:0-5556 GCA_964368655.1 uncultured Lachnospiraceae bacterium
GTATATATATTTTTCTGTAACATCTAATTTTAATCCATTTTTAACAGCTAAAGAGTATAAATCCAACTGCAATTTATAGGTGTTTTTTAGATACTCTTCTGATGCACCTCTATTGGTTTTGAAATCAATAATCTTTGCTACATTTCCATCAATAACAATCAAATCGACAACACCTTGAACCATGATTTCTTCATCAATATTTGAGGTTTTTACCAAGTTTTTATACTTCTCTTTCATGAGAAAGGACGCCTCTTTTTTGATTTGACATTCACCTATTATTTTTCTAATATTTTTAACGGCAGCAATTATCTCTTCGGCATCAACAACTTCTTCAGAAACTTCAATGTCAGATTCATTGATATCTTTAACAATTTTTCTTATCTCGTCATCACTCTCTGTATAATTCAAGTTTTCCATTGCTTTATGATACAAAGTTCCCCTCTCTTGTGGAGTAATTGTTTTATCTTTATTTTCAGCAATCTCAAAACTTTTAATCTCATAACAATTTTGTGTATAATCGCCCTCTTCTTGAAGAATGGCTGTAACACTATTTTTTGTTGCAATTTTTGGTGTTTCTGCATACTTGAAAGAATAACATTTTTTCAGTTTTTCTTCCACGCTTTCAAAACCGTTTGAAACAACAATATCTTCTTTTATCGTTTGTCCAGCTGCTTTATCCGAAACTATTTCAACGTTATATCCCCTGCCAAATGTAAAGTTTTTGTGTTTCATAGCAAATAAGTTTAGTTCTCTCTTTGGCAAACCTCGCAACAAGAACTCCATAAAGTTAGAACACCCATACACGGATTTTCTAATACGGCTTTCATTCTTTTGTATGCCATCGAAATCATAAGTTCCAACTATTCGAAGAATATTCCTTGCCCTTGTCAAGGCAACATATAACAAACGTATTTGTTCATTGTCTTCTTCTCTAGTCTTACTTAAAATGCAAGACCTACGCTGAATAGAGTCATAGACTTTTCTCGTTTCAGTATCAAAACTTTTAATTCCAAGCCCAAGTTCTTTGCTAATAACTAAATTGCTATTCTTTATTTTTTTATTAAAACTCTTTCCTACACTGCTTAAGAAAACTACTGGAAACTCAAGACCTTTACTGTCATGTATAGACATAATCTTTACCGAGTTATCGTTGTCTCCCAATTGCATACGTTGTTTCTCGCCATTTTGTTGCATTTCTATATAATCCAAAACAACACCCAAATTATATTGTTCTGGGCAATTATAAACCAACTTAATAAATTCTTGTACCTTTGTAACAGTTCCCTGTCCATCAGGCATACTCTTCCACGTATTTAACAAGTCATAATCAGCGATGATTTTTTCCAACAACTCGCCTATTCCCAAATGCATCATCTGGAAACGATATTCTTCAACAGTTTTGAAAAACTTTGCAACCTTTTCATTGTTTCGATTTTGTTCAATAACCTCGTAGAAGAAATTAACTTTAGACGAAACCAATTTCAACTCCACCAACTCCTCTTCTATCATGTTGCCAATCGGACTGAGAAGTGCCGTTGCCAGAGAATAATCGTCAAGGGTGTTATTTATAACTTTTAAAATACCAAGCAATTGCAAAATTTCTGGAGTATCAAAAATAACTTCTTTAATTTTTGTCGAGATAGGAATTCCCTTTCCAACAAACGCGTCATATATCGCCTTGGCATTTTCTACTTGGTCTCGCAAAAGAATAGCTATATCTCCATAGTTTATATCCCTTTCTTTTCCGGCTGCATCAATATACTTGCCACTTTTTACTAAATCGGATATTTCGTTTACAATGATTGACGCCTCTGCTTCATAGGACTCGTCAGTCGTCAATTTTTGTTCTTTTTCCTCTTCTTCTGATTTTTTTACCTTTTTATCCATCAACAACATTTTAATTTTTGGATAGGTGGTTTGACTTGCCTTCTTTTCAGTAGTTAGGTGTGAATCTTTTTTATAGTTTATCCCCACTGTATCTTCGGTAATTAAGTCATCAAAAATATCATTCGCAAAGTCAAGAATCTCTGGTTCACTTCTATAGTTTGCATTTAACTTTATTAACTCAGTCCTCTCGCCCTTTGCCTCTTTTACAGGATATTCATGATATTTTTTAAGAAAAATTTCTGGAGTGCTCTGACGGAAAGTATAAATACACTGTTTAACGTCACCAATCAAAAATACATTATCGTTCTTTGCCATAGCAAAAATTATGGCGTCTTGTTTCTCGTTTATGTCCTGATATTCATCAACAAATATATATTTGTATTTATCTCTTATTTCTCTAATAACGTCTTGATTTTGTAAAATTTCGTACGCAAAATTTTCAAAGTCGTTAAAGTCAATAAGTTTCCTTTCTCTCTTAAGTTGAGAATACTCGTCATTAACTCGTTTAGCAAACTCTATCAAAGTTTCAACAACCGTTTCGTTTTCTTGACTAACCTTGAGCAAAAGTTCAAAATCTTCCATCACACAATCTTCACAAATACTTTTCAATGATTCTGAAATTTCAGCCCTCGTTCCTTTTACATCATCAAAGACGTCTGAGAATTTCTCAAACTTTTTCGACATGCGTCCAATACTAGGCAATTCTGCCATAAATGCTCTTTTTGACAACTCTTCAAAATTTCTGGCTTTAGCCAAGCCGTGGAATATCTCTCTAGCCCCAACAAAGAAATCCAAAAGAATTGGCATGTCTATACCTGCAACTTTACCCATTTCAAAATCTATACGTTGAACTATTGCATTTGCTTCGGACATACTTGACTTATATATATAGTTAAAATAACTTTCAATATCTCTCTTTTTTGACTTTATCCATTTGTCGGGCTCTGGTATGCTTTCTAGAAACGAAATCAGAGACAATGTTGCTGAATATAAATCGGTGGTCAAATTACGTTTACTATTGAAAGACTCAAAAAGGTTGTAATATTTTTCATCATTTTCTTTATTGATTCGGTTTATTACATTCGCCATTGCTTCTTTCTTTATATTCGTAGCCATTCCCTCACTTGCGACAGCAAATTCAGGGTTCATATTTATAACATAGTAATATTTAGTTATTATTTTTTTACAAACCGAATGTAACGTTCCAATATCTGAAACATTTATCTTATCCAACTCGTCAGAAAGTCGTTCTTTTTCGGCACCGGTGGCCTGTTGTACCCTATCTAACAATTTTAAGAACAACTTTTGACGCATATCGTTTGCTGATGCGTTCGTAAAAGTAACAGCCATTATCTCATCAAGACTTGCCCCTTTATTACAAATAAGGTCAAGCATTTTCTCTATCATGGTTGTGGTCTTACCACTTCCGGCACTTGCCGATACAAGAATATTTTCGTCTGTGGCAGAGACGAATTTTTTCTGTTCTTTATTTAATTCCATCTCTTACCTCCAAAAAGTCTTTATAAGTTTTAACCGTCTTTACTTTACGCTCTTCATTTCCACGAGCCTCATTATACCCACACATTCCTTTATACTTACAAAAAGTACAAGCAGAATATTTTGTAGTAAATAACGGATAAGGATTTATTTCCCCCTTGCAAATATCACCAGTCGCACTCTTTATCATATCAAAAGCAAAGTCTCCCAACGTCGTAATCTGCTCAGATGTGATTTGTAAACTGTTTTTCTTAAGTGTTCCATTCTCTGTTTTAGCCTTCAAAAGTTTACTCTCTCCCTTAACTGCATCAAGAGAAGAATCCATATCTAAAATGTCAGCAATGTTAGATGATAACACACCCTTTAGTTTATAGGCATAATTGTCATCTTTAATATAAGAGTTAGACAACGGCATGTAAAAAACACCTACTGGTCTATAACCACTAGAGCCACGAACTTCCTTTTCATATATAAATAATTGAAGTTTTTTACCACTTACCAATGGTGTATAATTGGTAAAGTCCTCATTTCCTGTTTTGTAGTCTATTATCCTAAATTTGTTCTCAAACACGTCAATTCTGTCAATAAACCCTTTTATTTTGACAGAAACATTCTCATTTGTTATTTCCATTTCTTTTGACAAAAATTCTTTCTCAAAATATTTTGGTTCGTACTTGGAAAGTTTTAAGTCTTCCATGAGCGCATCACTAATGCGAACAACTTCGTTTCTCAAACTGTTCATGGCAAAGTTGTTGTTTGGATTTTGTGAGATATATAAGAAGTTTTCAGATGCCAAAACCTTGTCAAAAATATTCAACGAAAGTTGCTTAAGTTCTTCTTTATTTTCATATCGTTTTTTGTCCTTAACCATAATCGGTAAAATATCTGCAACAAATTCATGCAATATGTTTCCAAAATCTAACGGCTCAATTTCTCCCGTCTCTCGTCTCTTCAATTTCAGACCATAGTCCACAAAATGAACATACGGACATGAATAAAACTTTTCGAACTGACTTACGCTTGTTGTTCCCTTACCAAAGAACAACTTGCTACCCTTTTTTAATTGGGCTTTTTTATTCTCATAGTTTCTGTTATCCATAAACTGTTTGGCCTTACTTAAAGAATGATACAAAGTGTTAAAATATTGAGAATAATTCTTTAGCTTTTTATAACTTGGGTAATTGGATAGTGCAGAAACAAAATTCTCTTCTGCTACTTTTTCAACAATGTTGTTGAAAACAATTCCATCTGCCAAACTTTCTTCTCTTTCCAAAACAAAAGGAGAATGTTGCAATGCTGAACCATCTAAGATATTCAACCCAAACATTTTTATAAGTCGAAGCACCAAACTGGACACAAATGCACCCTCAGCCCCAACACAATAACTTATTATCATGTGTTTCTTTGCCTTTAACAAAGATTCGTACGCCTTAAACTTTGATTGATTATTTAACTGCTTTATAGTTGGCCCAAGTTTTACTTCTTGACCCAATTCAGCTATATCCATGTCGCTGATAAGTCCAGCGTCCATTTTATAACTAGGGAAATCTCCTTCAGCAGCGCCTAATACAAACACAAAGTCATTTGGTTGAACAAAACTACCATTATAATCGGATACAAAAACGCTGTCCGTTACAATTGGAGGCAAACTGATATTTAAGCCATCACAAGCATAATATATTTCTGTAAAAGTTTTAGCTGAACATTCATAATCGGAGAGAACACTCTCTATTTCCGACAAAAGTCCATCGAGTTTAGAAGGAACTTGTTGCAATATTCTTGCACGGTACACGTCCCCTCTACTGATATAAGTTTCTACTAACGAAGATATTTTGTCTGTCATTTGAAGAACGGTAAAGACTTCGCGAACAAATTCAGTAAACTCTGAAATGGTTCTACATTCTTTACCTTTCTTGTTTAAGTCAATCAAAACCTGTAAAAACTCTGCCGTTTTCTCCCCTGCTATTGACTTCATGCCCAAAAAATCTCTTGCTTCGAGTTTTAATATATCATTTTCGTACTTGAAAGTTTCTTCTTCTGGCAAATTCGAAAGAGAATTTTTTAACAACGCCATTCCCTCTTTTTGATTGTCCAACAAAACAACTTCCAAAACAGATTTTATATATCTAACAGCAGCATTGTCAGAAAAATTTTCACTTATATCTATAAAGC
>CAYJCC010000051.1:0-5507 GCA_964368655.1 uncultured Lachnospiraceae bacterium
AATAAATATAGGAGAAAGGCGTATGAAAAGTATGTTGTTGTTACAATCAGGTTATGTTTGGCTGATAGTTCTCGCCGTTCTTTTGGTGATTGTTGCAGTTATTCTCGGTGTGGTGCCTATGAACTTGTGGACAAAGGCATTATTGTCTGGAACTCACGTGTCTGCATGGAAGTTGGCAGGAATGAGATTGAGAAAGATAAATGCTGGATTGCTAGTAAATTGCTATATCAATGCGAGAAAGGCTGGAGTAAGTTTGACATTAGATGATTTGGAAGCACATTATCTTGCTGGTGGTAACGTAGAAAAGGTGGTTGATGCAATGATTGCAGCAAAGGGTGCTGAATTGGATCTATCCATTGATACGGCCAAGGCGATTGACCTTGCAAACAGAGACATTGTTACAGCTGTTAAAAATAGTGTTTCACCAATCGTTATTGAAACTCCAGAAATTTCTGCGATGGCGAGAGATGGTATTGAACTAAAGGTAAAGGCAAAAATTACATTAAAGAGTAATATAAGCAAACTTATTGGTGGTGCCGGAACAGATACTATCATTGCTAGAGTTGGACAGGGAATTGTTACAACAGTTGGTTCTGCAAAAAATCATACAGACATTATGGAAAGACCTGAAATAATTAGTGAAGCAATAATGTCAAAAAGTTTTGAAAAAGACTTAGCATTTGATATAATATCTGTAGACGTTGCAGACATTCAGGTGGGACGAAACATTGGCGCACAACTCGAAGCGTATAGGGCAGAGGCAGATATGCAAATTGCTCAAGCGAGAGCAGAAGAAAGAAGGTCAATGGCTATTGCAGCAGAACAGGAGATGAGAGCAAAGACTCAAGAGATGAGAGCACAACTCCTTGATGCAGAGGCAGAAGTTCCAAAAGCGATATCGACAGCATTTAGAGCAGGACAACTTGGAGTTATGGATTATTACAAAATGCAAAATGTAATGGCTGACACAAGTATGAGAAACTCATTAAGTGGAAAGGGCGATAAAAAAGCATCTGCGACAACTGATTCCAAATCAAAGGACAGTAACGGAGAAGGAAAATAATGGGATTATCTGAGATATTATTGATAGTTTTTAGCGTTATACTTGTTGCAGTTTTCATATTTGCTATTATTATGGGCAATAAGAAAAAACAAGAAGAATTAAAACAAAGTAAACAAGAAGACTCTAAAAGTATGCCAACCCCAAAACCAGATTTGCAATCTCAAGATGGCGTGGCAAGAACAATAAATCTCAACAAAATTATTGGTAAAAGTAAAGAGGAAGTAGACAAATATTTCAACAGTGTAATTGAAGCTAAATCTGATAAAGAAATAGAAAAGATAAATTCAGATACGTCGTTGGTTGGATTGGTATCTTTAGAAGAAACTGAAGAACTTGAAGAATATAAAACTTTTGACGATGAACTGTTGGACGATGTTATTCCTGATAAAATTGAAATAGGAAAAAAGGAATTGTCTTCACCGTATGACAAGATGAACGATAAGGGTACCAGCACTTCAGATTTACGAAGAGAATTTGATACTATGTCAGCAGAAATGAAAACTTTAATAATATCTGGCATAGATAAAAAAGATTTTTAATAATGACTAAAACGAGCAGTTTTGCTCGTTTTTTTATTCTAATTATTTAACTTGTATCATATAAATAAGCTAGGAGTTTATATGATAAATTTTATTGATGAGTTTTCACAATTTATAGACCTTCCATTATCAGAAGTTCTTTCCTCGTATAGGTATATAAACATTGCAGGGAGATTGGTGTGTGTGCAGAACTACACCAAGATTATTTCGTACTCCACTGAAAAAATCGTGCTCAAAGCAAAAAAATCCATATTGAATATCGAAGGCGAATCTTTGATGATAAAAGAGTTGGAAAAGAACAATATCATAGTTACTGGCAAGATTCTTAATACTTATGTTTCATAGAGGTTTATATGTTGAAGAATAGATACGAGATTTGCCTCGAGGGGCTGAATTTGGACAGGCTGCTGGAAAAGGTTAGATTGGAAGATATCAAGCTTTATAACGTCAAAAGAAAGAGCTATAAAGAACTGGCTTTTTCCGTGGATTTAGTAGGGTATAAAAAACTTATTGCATTTCAAGAACTTAATGAATATAAAATTCAAACAAATGGCAAAGAGGGGATTCCTTTAATCAAAAAAATGTTTTTGCCAAGGCTGGGCATTTTTATCGGTATGGTGTTGGCATTGTCAATGATTTTTATTGCACAATTATTTACCTTTGATATACGGATAATGGGACTGGAAGAAGTTTCTGAAGAACAAGTAATATCAGTGTTAAAAGATAATGGCATAAAAAAATATGCCATAAATAAGTTTGAAGTATCACAGATTGAGACCTTATTGACTTCTAACATAGATAAAATAAGCATGGTCAGTGTCGCCAAACAAGGAACAACCATTCTGGTAAATATAAAGGAGAAAACTTTACTAAATCTAACTTATACGCCAGTATATGCCTCACAAAACATGATAATCACAAGTATTGTTGTTCATGGTGGTACAGCTATGGTAAAGGTTGGAGATGTTGTAAGAGCAGGGGATATTTTGGTGGATTGTTACGTTGACGTAAAAGGTGAAAGGACAATGTGTGAACCAAAAGCCGAAATATATGCTGATGTTTTGATAACTGGACAGGTCAAGTTCGCAGAAAAAGAAGAGTTTTTTGAAAGAACAGGAAAAAAACAAGTGATTAGAAATTATCAAATCTTTGGTAAAGAGTTTTTGTCTTCTAAAAAAGAAATTCGTTTTGAGCAATATGAAACGGAAGAGAAAACGTCATACATTTTTGATGGTTGGTTTCTGCCTGTAAAAGTAAAACAACAAGAAATTTATGAGGTCAAATTGACAAGTGTTGAAAGAGATTTTGAATCAGAACGTGAAAAAACACTTGCAGATAGTCGAGTTTTAGCGTACAATCAAATAGGAAATGAAGAAGTAATAGAAGAAACAAGTAATGTGTGCAAGATTGGAAATGTATATTATGTTCAAACATTTCTAAAAATAAATAAGAGGGTAGTATAATGAAAGTAAATTACTCTAACGAAAAAAAATATGTTGAATTTTTACCACTGATTTCAGAGTTGTTTGAAAAGGCAGAAAAGAAACTTCGATTGCCTGAAAACAAATTAGAAATCAGTTATAATTTTTGTACGCCTAGAGAAATAAAAAAGATAAACAAAGAGAATCGTGGAGTGAATAAAGTAACCGACGTTTTGTCATTTCCTACATTGGACGGGGAAGGGGCTACTCTTGAGATTAAATTAAACACAGAAGATTTTCACGAAGACGTAAATCCTGAAACGGGAAACATTATGTTGGGAGAACTATGTGTTTGTTTTAAGAGGATTAAGAAACAAGCAAAAATGTATCATAACAGTATAGAGAGGGAATTCTTATATATGTCTTGTCATGGGCTATTACACTTGCTCGGATACGACCATTATGATCCAGAAGAAAAGGTTGCAATGCGTGAAAAAGAAGAGGCGATTTTGCATCAATTCAAGATTAGCCAAAAGGACAGTGAAGTTTTATAAATGGGTACTATGCAAAGTACTATGCAATATTATTAAAAACATATAGATAAAGGGAATATTTGATGACGGATAAAGTTGAAAAAGAAAAGAAGATAAAGTCTGGATTTGTGTCTATATTGGGCAAACCGAATGTAGGCAAAAGCACAATATTAAACAGCATAATTAAAGAAAAAGTTGCTATTGTGTCTCCAAAACCACAGACAACTAGAAACAAAATATTTGGCATATACAATGATGACGATTGCCAGATAGTTTTTATTGACACCCCTGGGATTCATGCTAGTAAGAACTCCCTTGATGACTATATGCAGAAGAGTATAAGCAGTGCAAAGAAAGACGTTGATGTTTTACTTTTAGTTTTTGATGCAACAAAAAGATTTGGAGCAAGTGAGATAGAGTTTATAAAAGGTTTTGAAAAAATCGGTTCAGCAGTTGTTGTTTTATTGAACAAAGTTGATATGTTAAATTACGAAAAAGTGTTCCCAATTTTATCTCAAATAAATGACTTGAAATTTGTAAACTCGGTTGTGCCAGTTAGTGGTTTGAAAAGAAAAAATATTGACACGGTTATCGACATTATAAAAGGGTTGCTTCCAGAAGGAGAGCCTTACTTTGATAGAGAATTATATACTGATAAATCATTGAAATTTTTATGTTCAGAAATGATAAGAGAAAAAGCGTTGTGGTTGTTGCAAGACGAGATACCTCATGGGATAGTTGTGAACATTGATGTCTTTGATGAGAATGTTAACAACTTATATATTGATGCAACAATTATATGTGAAAAGAAAAGTCATAAGCAGATTATCATCGGAAAGGGTGGAGAAATGCTTAAAGAAATAGGAACCAAAGCAAGAATGGAAATTGAAAGATTGGTTGAGAAAAAATGTTTCTTGAACCTTTTTGTAAAAGTACAAGAAGATTGGAGAGATAAGGGAAACTTGGTTTCAAGTTTCGGTTACGATACAAAAGAGATATAGAATATTTTTATTCATCTTCCATAACATAAACGCAGAGGTGAAGTATGGAAGATAAAATGGAAGATAAAGAAGCAAGAGAAATATGTTGGGAACTGTTTAAGGAAACTGGAGAAGTTACTTATTACATGTTGTACAAAGCATTGGAAGAATAGGGGATAAAATTTTAGAATGAACGAAGAGTTAAGAGTTACTGGATTGGTTTTAGGTGGACAAGCTTATAAAGAAAAAGATAAGCTCTTAACTATTTTTACCGTTGAGATTGGAAAGATAACGGCGTCTATTCGTGGTGTAAAGTTGCCAAAAGCAAAATTAAAGATTTTTGCACAACCTTTCTGTTTAGCAGAGTTTATTCTTTCGAAAAACGGACAGTTTTATACCATTATATCAGCTAACTTAATTGATGATTTTATGGGAATAACTCAAGATATGGACAACTATTGCGTTGGAAATATGCTTTTGGAAATAGACAATCTGATTGTAAAACCAGCAATGGTGTCCCAGCCGTTATTTCTAACAACAATTAAAGCGTTGAGAGCCATAGTTTACGATAATATAGACGCAAAGTTGGTTGCAATAAAATATCTACTTTCAATTATGAAGATATCTGGCGGGGGTTGGCAATTCGAAACTTGTTCAAACTGTGGTTCAAAATATATAAGTGACGTGTATTTGGACCTACTCAACGGAAGTCTATGTTGCAGAAATTGTGCATCATATGAAAGCGTTGCCCTCAGTAAGGCAGAATTTAATGGATTAAAAATAGTAGATAACTGCGACATTTCCAATCTGAAAACATTAAAATTAAATGCTGGATTGGTTTCAAGTTGCTTAACTCTATTGGTAAATAATTTTCAGGTACAAAACGAGTACAAAATAAAAAGTTTATTTTAAGAGGCAGTAGCCTCTTTTTTTTATAATAAACACGGCAAAATAGAAAATTTCAAAACAAG
>CAYJCC010000052.1:0-5362 GCA_964368655.1 uncultured Lachnospiraceae bacterium
TTACTCTTCCATTTGGTCTATCTTTTTCTTTAATAGTTTACGTTGCATTTTCTCTGCAAGTTTCAAGTTTTTTGCATGGAGTTTGCTCTTTCTTAACAGTTCCTTGATTTCCGGCATTTTCTCCATTGTTGCCTTGTACCCTTCTTCAATCATCTCTTCAAAGCCATCTTTCTTGGTAGCCTTAAATCTTTTCACGTCGGGTTTAATTATTATATCAGCATTTAAGTATCCCTTTAATGCTGCACTCTTCATGGTAATTCTAAAGGCTGCAGTAATTAGGTCTATCAACTTGGTACTGTCGGTCCCCGAACCTCTCGTGCTGTTTATATCCACGGCAATAACTGCAGTACAGCCATGTGCCAAAGGAACGTCGCTTGGAATGGTATTCGCCAAACCTCCATCAAACAACCTTTTGTCCCCCATCTCAACAGGAGAAAAGATGCCCGGAACAGCACAACTAGCAGCAATAGCTTTAGCCAAGTCGCCTTCGGTCATCACATATTCTTGACCAGTAATAACATCAACTGCAACACTAGCAAAAGGAATCTTTAAGTCAGAAAATGTTTCTGCTTCCAGATTTTTCAAAACGATATCTTCTATTCCAGTAGTTTTACTGGGAACAAAAGGTATTCGACTTGTACGAATATCTTTAACGTTTAGAGCACGTGCCATCTCGGTTATTTCGGCAGAGGTTTTACCTGCACAATACAGAACACCTGCAACACTACCAGCACTTGTTCCTGCGACAAAATCGAACTTGATATTATTCTCTTCAAAAGCTTTCAGCACTCCAATATGAGCGAAGCCTCTTGCCCCACCACCACCAAGCGCCAATCCAATACCCTTTTCTGTGTATTTTTTTCTAAAGATGTTCATATGTCCCCTCTATGAAAGTATTATGTTTTACTCCATGCTTTTATGCAGATGTTTTTTCATATGTTGCGTATAATACCCTAGATGTTCCATTTATAGAAACCGTTATCTCGAGAGGTTTTATTCCATTCTCGCCACTTGCCAATATCGAAACATTTTCTTCATTTAATACCCAAGTAAATCCACTGGATAACTCAAATGTTACTCCACCAAACGTAAGAACCGTTGCTTCTCCAGTCAAGGATTTAGTTCCCGTTAACAAATCTACTCCATTGTATCTTACGTCAATAAGTTTTGTTGTCTTATAAGAATAGTCTTTTGCATCAACTAAAACTTTTGCATCAACAGAGCCGTCTTCTATAACGATTGATTTTAAGTTGAATGTTTGAGCGTCGCTAGCAACGTCGTCTGCATCATAATAGTTATAGCTAAAGTCTGCTTCAACGTCGTCACTGTTTTCAAAATCAAATACCAAAACATACTTGCTCAAATCTGAATCTTCAGTAATAGTAACGTTGGAATATATATCTGTTGTTCCATCATCATTTGTAACTGCAAATACTGCGTTATTTAAAGATATAACTAAAGAGCCACCCTCTGGGATAGCATTTTTGAGTTCAACGAATTTGAAACTCTTAACAGTTCCACTTAAAAATTCTGAATTCAATGTTCTTTCAGGTGTGCAAGTTATGAAAGTGATTTCGGTTGTTGTTGCTAAAGTTTGTAAAGTCGCAACAACCTGTTTTGCAACAATCATTGTTTCTGTGATTACAATACAGTTATTGTATGAATCAGAAGCCTCTGCATAGAAATTTGCATTGGCACTTGTAATAACAACCATATCTCCTGCTCTCATACTATCAGTATAGATATTTACATTCTTCTTGGTAATTTCAAACCCAACTGAAGAGGTTGCAGAATAATCTGTAAGAATTATATTTAATTCTTTTGAAGTCAATATCTCGTTTGTTATGGTTATTGATGTCAACTCGCCTTCAAATTTAGCATCGCCAGTAATAGCAATTTTATCGCCCACTGCCAATGAATAACCCGATGCTCTAAACAAATCATCAAAAGCGTTTATTTTTAATATTACGTTGCCATCTTCGCTGACAATATAGTTTGGAGTTGCAGATATAAACACAAGTCCATTATTTGTGCTAGACAAATATAAACGTTGTGTGGTTGAATTATCAACGTATCCGTTTGTGCCAACTATTACGCCACCATTAGAAATATTGCCTGTCAATGTTGAATATAAATTGATTTCTGCAGGATATTCTCTTGCTTTCAAATAAGCAACAGCAACAATACTGTCCGTCCCTGCACTTGCTTGGTTATTAAGATAAGTATCTATTTTACAAGAAATATTAAACTCTTTTCCTGCAAAAGTTCCACTTAACATTGTCAACTCATCGTTATTTGTTCCAGAAAGAGTTGCAACCGAAGTGTCACTTGACGTCCACATCATTTCTCCCTCGCCACTCGTAAACTGCAAAGCAAGGTGCGCGTTGTACAAAGCAATATTTTCATTAGTTCTGAACGCCTCATCAATCTTTGGAGACCAAATAACCCTTTTTCTTTCCATATAAGGGTCAATATCTGTAGAATATGTTAGCATTACACCATTTGGCGAAGTCAACACCGTCATTCCAGATTGCGTTGTCCATAAGAAATTTCCGTTAGCGAATTCTTTTGATATTGTTAAAGGATTTAATCTATGAGTTCCGGAAAGAGCCATCTCTCCAATTTCTCCTGCTACTGTTCCCTGCAAACTAATTACTGGGTCCTTTATAGAAATTCGAGAAATACTTATCTCTATTCCATTATTAGAATAGCCTTCAGCTATCAACTTTCTTTGATTTATAGGAGTATTAATAACAGTACTTTTTAACGTTGTTAAGGTTATCTTTACGGCGTTTATTCCCGTAGAAATTTCTTGTTGAGCAATGGCAGATGTGACAAATATACCAGTTCCCTCGTTTGCCTTAAACTTTGAGGTTGTATTACAACTTGAACTAAAATCTGCAAAAGCATAGCCCATGTTATATAGATAATTTACTCCAGTTTCCACGTCTTCTGGAATCTGAACCTCACCAGTTCTGTTGATATCATATAATGTAGCCAAAATGTCATAGTTTTCATATAGTAGCAACTTCAAGTCTGCATTTGGATTTTCTGCACTAGCAGAAAGAACACCTTTCTTATAGTAGTTATCTCCACTCTTTATATACCAGTTCAAATCAGATGCCTCAGCGTACGTATTGATATCAATCGACACGTCAGCAGACTTGTTTATAAACGTGTAGCCGTTAGCCTCGTCTATTATCACATCGCCGTTTATATCGGTTTTGACAATAGCAGCAAAAATCTTAACACTGTTTCCATCTCCACCAGAGTTATTGAGTGCACGAAGATAATACTCCCCGTTTTCCTTTTTAGGAAGTTCGTATGCCATTGCAACTTCGCTTCCATTCATTATATATTTGATTTTTTCTCCAGAATTACCAAGTAAAACCTTTGGATAGGCAGTGCCTTCTCCAACAAATAATTTTGCTTCGTCTACAGCAAACAACTTAACTACATCGTATGACAATGCCTCGTTAGGATCTCTTTGTCCATCGCCTACCAATATAGTTGTTTCGTCAAATATCTGTTCTTTTACATTCCCTTCTAAACTAGGGTTTGTAACCATCGTTGTATTGATTCCACCTGTACTGGTGTTAGTATTAACAACCAAACTAGATGCAATATTACTTGTAACGTTAGAAACTGCTACCGTACAGAATTTGTAACTTGTAGTAAATGTTTCGCCGTCACCATATTTTGTAGCGAAAAGCAAAACTGGATGGGAATCTGTAAGCAATTCATCTAAAATCTCTATCTTATATTTGCCTTCAGCATAGGTAACCTTGATGATTCCACCGTTATCTTTATCAATAGCAGCTTCCTTTACCGACAAAGTACCATTAGCGTTCACTTGAATAATGTCGTCCCATTCAATAGTCCCTGTTATACCCTTCAAACTAAGAACCATAATATCTCCAACCCATCTTGTTATAGGAGTGGAAGATCCAACAACAGAAAGGTTCAATCCAAATATAGATATAAGTTCTTCCTTTGTTAATTCGTTTAAGTTATAGTCGACATCATTGTCTGAATATGTTCCAGAATGAAGTTCAAATGTTGTTCCCAAAGATTCAGTGTTCATAGAAGCAATATCGATATCTTCAACGATAAAGTTGATATTCGTGGAAACATATAAATAATTCATTGCAGCGTTATACCCTTCAGGAGTATTTATCTGAATATCCCCAACACTGTTTGTCACACTGTTTAAGAATATTTCTCCTGCAGGTTCTGCCTTGATATAATCTTTATATTTTGCAACAAAGTTACAGAATGTTGGATACTCTGCAGTGCTAGGTGCACGATGGTCAGCAAACCCACTTTGCATTGCCAAGAAATCTCTTTGAATATCGTATGTTTTGAAGACTTTTGCAACCACATTATAATTGTTGTTTGCAATATCTTCAGAAAGTTGTAATGTGTACACATAATGTTCACAAATAATCAAATCGCTGTAGATTATTCCACCTACTGTCAATGAGAATGTACCGTTCTCGTTTCTTGTGGCACTTGTACTATAAGAACTGTAGGCAAAATATTTTTTCGATGCAGCTGAATAATAAGAAACCATAGTTTCTGGATTTCCAACAACAGAAAAACCACTATCTTCTGGTAGTGTTATATATGCTTTTTTATATCCGATATTTTCAGCATCGGAGTATCTTCCTGTGTTTGGCTCAAGAGCATTGCTTGGTGTTGTCTGAATTGCCAACTTGAACAACCCACTTCCAACCCTATTTAATTTATAACCTAATAATGTTGTAACATCTGTTGGGTCAGAGTATACATAAGAACCTCCGTCCATACCAACTGCTTGCAACCCACCAACTGGAACTTCTACGTCCACGGTTATAAATAATTTACAAGACCTATAATTGTTTGGTGCAGTAGCAATAATTTCTACTTCTCCACCAACGTTTAATTGATATTCTTCAGAACCGATTGTAACGGCTCTTTTCTTTGGAGTTATTGTAAAATTTTCTCCTGCGTTAACAGTTGTTGAACTCAAGGTAACAATATCTGCTCCGTCTCCAACAAGCGTAAGTGTTAATTGTCTCTGTGTTGCATCAGATGGTTCATAAAAGACTTTCGCACTATAACTATCAATTATAGAAATTTTTGAAATCTCCTCCCCCGGGGCTGACCCATCACTGGACGCAAACGACATTTTAGTAATATCAACTGGTTCTGGATTAAATCCTCCCGTAATCGCAACAATTGCAAAGAAAATGCCCACGAATCCCACAAGCGATCCGAAACATATTCCAAAAATGGCTAAAAACCTCTTAAATCCTTTCATGCTCTCACCTTTTACAAATTAGTTTTTGCAAATAGTTATATATTATAATAAATAATATAT
>CAYJCC010000053.1:0-5311 GCA_964368655.1 uncultured Lachnospiraceae bacterium
GAAAAGATATTATAACCTTTAATAATAAAAAATATCATATAGATTCCCCTACAAATGACAATGTAGAGAACCTCTTATCTTTAATGGAACTGCAGATTAAAGAAATGGGCGAAGTTGTAAAAACGTTAAAAAATATTTTGTGTAAATAAAAACACGAGAATAAGTTCTCGTGTTTTTTATTTTTTATTCTTCGTCGTCGCTTTCAGATTCTTCTTTTTCGTCCTCGTCTTCAGCATCATCGTCATCTTTTTCGCCTATTTCAACGTCTTCAAATTCGTCTGAATCTAATGACATGTCCATTTTTGGAAGTGAGTCGATAATTTCTTCTTCGTGTAGACTTTCTGCAAGTTCTTCTTCAGCCTCTTCGCTTGGAGTTACTGCAACACAAACAATCTTTGAATTTCCGTTTGTCTTCATAACTCTTACACCCTTTGTGTTTCTACCAATCAAACTGATTTCTGTCGCCTTAATTCTGATAACAACTCCATCGTCGGCTATAAGCATGATATCGTCGTTTTCGGTTACCTGCTTCAAGTTTACAAGGTTTCCGGTCTTTTCGTCAAATACACCTGCTTTAATTCCTGAACCGTATCTTCCTTGTAGTCTGTATTCGTCTTCCTTACTACGTTTTCCATATCCATATTCTGAAATGGTCAACATGATGGAATCTTTCTTAACAATGCTCATGTCAACAACGCTTTCGCCTGGAGCAATTCTCATGCTCTTAACTCCCATCGTATCTCTTCCCATTGTACGAACAGTGTTTTCGTTAAATCTTATACACTTTCCTGAACTACTTGCCATGATAACTTCATCGTTTCCACTTGTTATATAGACACCTATGAGTTCGTCATCTTCAGCTAATCTGATAGCAATCTTTCCACTTCTTCTGATATTTGCAAACTCTTCAAGGTTTGTTTTCTTTATCAATCCTTGTTTTGTTGCCATCAGTAAGTTTCCAGTTGTTTCTTCCTTCATTGGAATGATGGTCGTAATTCTCTCTCCAGCGCTTAACTGCAATAAGTTAATCATTGCTCTACCCTTGCCGGTTCTTTCGGCCTCAGGCACTTCGTACGCCTTGATAGTGTACACCTTGCCCATATTACTGAAACACATTAAGTCATCGTGTGTGCTGGTGATATAGATATTCTCAACAAAGTCTTCTTCCTTTGTCTTATGAGCAATAACACCCCTTCCTCCTCTATGCTGACTCTTGTATTCTGCAACTGCTATACGTTTGATATAGCCACCGTGGGTTGTGCTTATTACAACTTGTTCTTCTGCGATAAGGTCTGCAATGTCAATGTCCCCGTAGTCAAAGCTTATTTCACTCTTTCTTGGAACGCCATACTTGGTTTTAATTTCAAGCAAGTCGTTTTTGATAATATCGAGAACAAGTCTTTCATTTCCAAGAACTTCTTTATAATGTTTGATTTCTTGATGAACTCCATCGAGGTCCTCTTTAAGTTTTTCAACTTCAAGTCCTGTCAATTTTTGAAGTCTCATTTCAAGAATTGCTGCTGCTTGTTTTTCTGATAATTCAAATCTGCTAATCAACTTTGTCATAGCATCGTTTTTATCATCAGATTGTTTTATTGTTTTGATAACCTCATCAATGTTGGCTTGAGCAATCATAAGTCCTTCGAGTATATGTGCTTTTGCCTCAGCCTTGTCAAGATCAAACTGTGTTCTACGAACAATAACGCTCTTTTGGAAATCAAGATAATATGTCAAAATTTCTTTTAAGTTTAATATCTTTGGTGTTCCATTTGCAAGAGCCAAGAATATTGCTCCAAAACTTATTTGCATTTGAGTGTGTTTGTACAACATATTCAATACTACTTGTGCATTTGCATCTCTCTTAACGTCGATAACTATACGCAATCCTTCTCTATCGCTCTCGTCCTTGATATCACTAATTCCTTCGATTTTCTTGTTCTTTACCAAGTCAGCCATTTGAATAATCAATCTAGACTTGTTAACCTGATAAGGAATTTCTGAAACGATAATTCTGGACCTTCCGTTTGCCATTTCTTCAATCTCAGCTCTACTACGAATAATAAATGACCCTTTACCAGTTCTATAAGATTGTTTTATTCCGGAACGGCCCAAGATAAGTCCTCTCGTTGGGAAATCTGGTCCTGGGATAATCTTTATCAATTCTTCGATATCAATTTCTGGGTCTTCTATCATTGCAACAACACCATCGATAACTTCTGCCAAGTTATGTGGTGGAACGTTTGTTGCCATACCAACTGCGATACCATCTGAACCGTTAACCAAAAGGTTTGGGAATCTTGATGGTAATACAACTGGTTGCATACAAGTTTCGTCAAAGTTAGGATATGTGTCTACGGTGTCTTTGTCGATGTCTCTCAACATTTCTAAAGCAACCTTACTCATTCTAGCTTCAGTATAACGGTAAGCAGCTGCAGAGTCTCCATCGACGGAACCAAAGTTTCCATGTCCGTCAACAAGTGGCAAGTTTATGGAGAAGTCTTGTGCTAAACGTACAAGAGCATCATAAACAGAACTGTCGCCATGTGGATGGTACTTACCCAAAACGTGACCAACAACGGTTGCACATTTTTTATATGGTTTATCTGGGGTCAATCCCAACTCGTTCATCGCATACAATATTCTACGGTGAACAGGTTTCATACCGTCTCGAACATCAGGAATAGCACGGCTGATATTTACAGCCATTGCATAAGAGATAAAGGATTTTTCCAACTCATCTTTGACTTGTATATCAACGACTTTTGTATTATCTATTTTTTCGAACTTTTCGTCCATTTCATTAAAATCTTTTTCCATGTCTACCTCCTATCCTCCTATATGTCAAGGTCCTTTACAAGATTTGCGTTAGCCTCTATAAACTGACGTCTAAGTTCAGGGTCTTCACCCATAAGTTTTGTAAAGGTTTCTTCTGCTTCTACAGCATCTCTCATTGTTACCTTTAACAATATACGATTTGCAGGGTTCATGGTTGTTTCCCAAAGTTGTTCAGGGTCCATTTCTCCAAGACCTTTATATCTTTGAACGTCTACCTTTGGACGACCCAACTCTTCAAGTTTCGCATCTTTCTCTTCGTCGCTATAAGCATAATACTCATTCTTTCCATAAGCAATTTTATATAGAGGTGGTTGCGCGATAAAGATATGGTTTCCTTCGATAAGTGGTTGCATAAAACGGAATATAAATGTCAACAAAAGAATTCTGATATGGCTACCATCAACATCGGCATCGGTCATGAATATTATTTTATCGTATCTAAGTTTATCTTCATTAAACTCACTACTTACACCACAGCCAAATGCTGTAATCATATTTTTGATTGTATCGCTACCAAGAATTTTGTGTAATGATGCTTTTTCAACGTTCAAGATTTTACCACGTAATGGAAGTATCGCTTGGTACTTTCTGTCTCTAGCTTGTTTTGCACTACCACCCGCAGAGTCTCCCTCAACCAAATATATTTCAGCCAAGGCTCTGTCCTTACATGAACAGTCAGCAAGTTTTCCTGGCAATGTTGTGCTTTCGAGAATTCCTTTTCGTCTTGTGCTTTCTCTAGCTGCTCTAGCAGCATCTCTTGCCTTCTGTGCTGTTAAACACTTTAAGATAAGTTCTCTTGCAACAACAGGGTTCTCTTCAAGATATTCTCCAAACTTTTCCTGCATAGCGTCTGCAACTATTTTTGACATTTCGCTGTTTCCAAGTTTGGTTTTTGTCTGTCCTTCAAATTGAGGGTTCATAAGTTTAACACTTACAATAGCAGTCAATCCTTCACGGATATCATCTCCACTCAACTTGTCGCTGTCTTTTAATAATTTATTGCTTTTTCCATAATCGTTAATAATCTTTGTAAGAGAGTTTTTGAAACCAGTTAAATGCGTTCCACCCTCTTCAGTGTTTATATTATTCGCGTATGAGTTAATTATTTCGTTGTATCCATTATTGTACTGGAAAGCAATCTCAACTTCGTTTGTTTTATTGATAACGTTTACATATACAGGAGATGGGAATATGTTTTCTTTGTTTTTGTTAAGGTAATCAACAAATTCAACAATACCACCGATATATTGATATCTTTCACGAACAGGCTCTTCGCCTCTATTATCTTCAACAGAAATAGTCAGTCCTTTATTCAAGAACGCGATTTCTCTAAATCTGCTCTTTATTTCTGAAAAGTCAAATTCAAGAGTCTCAAAAATTTCAGAGTCAGGCATAAACGTTACAGTCGTACCTGTTTTCTTTGTATCCCCAGTCACTTTTAAGTCGTATTGAGGAATCCCTCTTCTATACATTTGCTCATGAATTTTTCCGTTTTGGTAAACTGTTACTTCCAACCATTCTGAAAGAGCATTAACACAAGACAAACCTACCCCGTGCAAACCTCCAGAAATTTTGTAGCCCTCGCCACCAAACTTTCCACCAGCATGTAACTTTGTTAAAACAACTTCAACGGCACTCTTGTGCTCGGTTGGGTGCATTCCACATGGAATACCACGTCCGTTATCCACAACAGTACAGCTACCATCTTTATTCAAACACACTTCTACGTGGTCGCAGTATCCAGCCAAAGCTTCGTCTATACTGTTGTCCACTATTTCGGTAATAAGGTGGTGCAATCCACGCTTATCAGTGCTACCGATATACATTCCAGGTCTCTTTCTAACAGGATCCAATCCTTCAAGAACTTGAATGTCTCCTTCATCATACTTAATCGATTTAGTCAAGTCAATTTCGGTCATTTCAGACATATTTCTTATCTCCTTATTTTTAGCGTACGACATATTTTACCACGTTAAAAAAAATAAGGAAACTAATTTTGATATATTTTATATAATATATATATAATTATATAATATAACGCGCACACGCGCGCGTGGGAGGCACAAAATAGCCCTCGCCAAAGATTTCCTCGACCAAACAAAAAACAAGGCGTATGCCCTGTTTTTTCTTTTTCGTTTTTAATTTTTATTTTATTTATTTTTTTGGACGAATTCTGGTTACTCCAGCTTTTTCAGCTCTGGTGTTTTCCTCTCTCATTTTTGCTAGGTTTTGATTTTTTGTCCATTCGCTCTTTTTCTTAGCATGTGGAGGTTTTATCCATTTGTATTCAGGAGCGTCTGGAAGTTTTATTCCAAGTTCTTCAGCTTCCTTTTGGAGTTCAGCATATTTTTTCGTTTCAGATATAGCCAATTCAGAAAGAGCAATCATCTCGTTTCTCAAAAGAGCCTTCTCTTCCTCTCTTTTTGGTGTTGTTTCCGTTCTTCTTTTTTCTAATATTTCAAGTTTTACATATGCT
>CAYJCC010000054.1:0-5204 GCA_964368655.1 uncultured Lachnospiraceae bacterium
TTCCATAGATATAGGTCAAGCCTATTTCTACTCTCTTATCATTTGGCAAATCTATACCAGCAATACGAGCCATTTAATTTCCTCCGTAATTTTTTTGTTTTTTGTTTTTATATATATTAACGCAACAAGATAAATTCAGCCGCCTTGTTACGGTAATTTTCGATATTGTAGATATGTATAGGCAACGCCAGAAACATTCTAGCGTTCGCCAATGATACTATCCTTGTCTTTGTTTATGTTTTGGGTTCTCACAAATAACCATAACGTTGCCATTTCTTTTAATGACTTTACATTTACTACATATCTTTTTTACTGATGGTCTTACTTTCATATTCCCCTCCAAACCTTATTTTTTGTTTCGCCAAACTATTCTGCCTTTGGTTAAATCATATGGTGACATTTCAACTTTTACTGCGTCACCTACGAGTATACGTATGTTGTTTACGTGCAACTTTCCTGATAAGTAAGCCGTTATTATGAATCCGTTAACAAGTTTTACCTTGAAAACAGCATTTCTCATAACTTCAACAACTTCTCCTTCTGTTTCAATTACATCTTCTTTCGACACACTAATTCTCCATTTTTTTATTTTTGCTGTCCATTATTATAACCTTATAATGTTAAAATTTCAACACCTTTTTCAGTTATTAGTATTGAATTCTCATAATGAGCTGATGGTAAACCGTCCTTTGTAGAAACTGTCCAACCATTCTCTTCAGAGAAAACTACTTGTCTTTTTCCCATTGTTATCATTGGTTCAACTGCAATAGTTGCTCCAGCATTTAACTTTGGTCCACTTCCTGCAACGCCATAGTTTGGAACGTTCGGTTCTTCATGTAATTCTCTTCCAACGCCATGTCCAACAAGTTCTCTAACAACTCCGTAGCCATTCTTTTCAGCATGAACTTGAACTTGATGAGAGATATCTCCCACAAAACTTCCTGCCTTAATGTTTTTGATTCCTTCAAAGAAACATTCTTCTGTAACCTTTATAAGTTTTTTCTTCTTTGAATCAATCTTTCCGACTGCGTATGTTCTAGCCGCATCTCCATGATATCCTTTATAACAAGCACCAACGTCGAGACTTATAATGTCTCCCTCTTTCAAGATTCTTTTTTTGCTTGGAATTCCATGCACAACTTCTTCGTTTATAGAAGTACAAACGGAAGCTGGAAAACCTTGATAGTGTCTAAATGAAGGTTTTGCTCCTTGACTAATGATATAGTCATAAGCAATCTTATCAAGTTCTGCAGTTGAGATATTTGGTTTTGAATGTTCTTTTAGTAGGTTTAACGTATCTCTCGTAATCCTACCAGCAATTCTCATCAGTTCTATTTCTTTTTCGTTTTTCAGCTTTATCATAGCTTTATCCCCAGAACTTCTAAAAATTGTTCTTTTACTTCTTGAGGAGTTTTGTTGGCATCTAGAGTTTCAACAATACCCTTCTTTTTGTAATACTCAACCACTGGGAAAGTCTCTTTCTTTGTGGTCTCAATACGGTTTCTAATTGACTCAGGATTGTCATCAACCCTTTGAGTCAATTTTCCACCACATTTTTCACATTTTTTCTTTTTGTAGGTCTTGGTATTATAAACGGTACTACATTTTTCACATGACAACCTACTAGACAATCTATCTATAATTAAATTTTCATCGATTTCCAAATTAAAAACCTTATCTAATTTAATCTTTTTATTGAGAGCCTTTGCCTGTTTCATGTTTCTAGGAAACCCATCGATAATGAAACCACTTTTACAGTCAGGTTGTTGTAATCTTGTTATTACCATTCTGTTTGTAATTCTTGCTGGTACATTTACGCCTTTGTAGACATATCGTTGTGCCTTTTTACCGATTTTTGTTTCATCGGCAATCTCCTTTCGGAAGATAGCTCCAACAGAAATTACTGGAATGTTTAATATACCTTGAACGTCCTGAGCAAGCGTCCCTTTACCACTTCCCTGTATTCCAAGTAAACATATCTTCATACAGACCTCACTTTCTCGCTATTTATTTAAGAAACCGCGATAGTTTCTCATCAGCATCTGTGCTTCAAGTTGTTTATCGAATTCTAACGCAACACTGACAACGATAAGAAGTCCTGTTGCACTAAACGCATTCACTAATCCACCCGAGCCGATGCCCTTGAAGATAAGTGATGGAACGATAGCAATGATAGCCAAGAAGAAGGCTCCAAATAAAGTAATTCTATTTGAAATTTTCTTCAAATACTGTGCTGTTGGTTTTCCAGGTCTGATACCTGGAATGAATCCGCCGTTTTGTTGAATATTCTTTGACACATCTTCTGGGTTGAATGTAATCTGTGACCAGAAATATGAGAAGAATAAGATTAACAAGCCAACGACAATGATATAAGCCCACGCGCCTGTTCCTAAATACTTTGTCCAGAATCTAGCGAATCCACTACTGAAATCTGGGTCAAAAATACTCATAATCATTTGTGGGAAGCTCAATAATGCTGTTGCGAAGATAATAGGCATAACTCCGGTAGCATTTACACGGATTGGAATGCAGGTGCTTTGTCCACCATACATTTTTCTACCTTTAATTTGCTTTGCATATTGAACTGGAATTTTTCTTTCTGCCAAGTCTATGAATACAATGAATCCAAAGATGAATAACAAAGCAACTAAGAATAAACCTAATTGAGTTAAACTTCCTGCGACGTCATTTGGGATTCCCTTTATTGTTGCCAATAAACTTGCCCCTGCTGTACTCAAAATACCTACGAAAATTAATAATGATTGTCCATTTCCCAAACCGATTTCAGTGATTTTCTCACCAAGCCAGTATGTGAACATGGAACCTGCTATTAAGATAAGAGCAACCATCGTACCAATTACCCATAGTGGAATCTTGCCACCAAATAATGTAGCGTCAAGTGTTCCCTTGTATGAGATAACGATTGCGATTGCTTGTGCTATTGCAAGGATAAGAGCACATAACTTGGTATACCAAGCGAGTCTCTTCTTTCCTTCTTCGCCGCCTTCTTTAGCCAATTTTTCCAACTTTGGTATAACCAATGTTAATAATTGGATAATAATAGATGCGGTAATGTAAGGTCCGATACCTAACGCCAACAATGAACCATTAGCCAACGCTCCACCACTTGCTGAACTCAACAAGTTGTAGAAACTTACGTCACTAATGCTTTGGTTGAACGCTACGAAATCCAATCCTGGAACTGGTATCCAGCAACCTATTCTATATATCAATAGTAGCGCAAATGTCAAAAGCAACTTTTTTCTAGTGTCTTTTGATTTGAACGCATCGATTAATCTCTTAAACATTATAGAACCTCGATTTTTCCACCGGCATTTGCAATTTTCTCTGCTGCGGAATTTGTGAATTTACTTGCTTTAACAGTTAAAGCCTTGTCTAATTTTCCATTACCAAGAACTTTTAATCCATAAGGAGCTATCTTGGAAATAATATTTTTCTCTTTCAAAAGCTCTGCTGTAATTACAGTGTTTTCCTTAAATTCGTTTAAGTCAGATACGTTAATTGTTGTATAATTTTTTCTAAATTCGTAGTTGTTAAACCCTCTACGTGGCAATCTTCTGATAAGAGGCATTTGTCCACCTTCAAATCCAGGTCTAACTCCACCACCACTTCTAGCGTTTTGTCCTTTATGACCCTTACCACTTGTTTTGCCTATTCCTGACCCAATTCCTCTACCTAATCTCTTTGGAGATTTCTTTGAGTTTGGGGCTGGTGCTAACTGATGTATTTTCATTGTGCGCCTCCTACTTTCTCAAGTCTTCCACTTTTACCAAGTGTTTAACTTTGAATATCATTCCTCTTACTGCTGCATTATCTACAAGCTCGTTTGAGGAATTAAGTTTTCCAAGACCTAAAGCTTTTACTGTTAAAGCTTGAGTTTTGTTATAACCAATTGTGCTTCTAATCAAAGTAACTCTTAAAGTTTTTGGAGCTGTATTAACCTTTTTAGTAACTGCTTTAACTGCCTTTACTGGAGCTGCTACAACTTCTTTCTTCTCTTCAACTTTCGCTGGAGCTACCTTTGCTGGAGCTTTTGGAGCAACTTTTGCTGGAGCAGGTTTAGCTGCTACTGCCTTTGTTGCTGGTTTTGCAGCTGCTTTAGCTGCTGGTTTTGCTGCAGTCTTTGGAGCGGTTGCCTTTGGAGCTGCTTTTACTGGAGCTTTTGCTGCTGCCTTTGGAGCTGCTGTTTTAGCTGCTGGTTTTGTAGTTGTTTTCTTTACTTCTGCCATGATTCCTCTCCTTATAAAATTTCTTCTACTGATTTACCTCTGAGAGCTGCAACTTCCTCTTTGGTCTTTAACTGCATTAATCCGTTTAATGTTGCTTTAACACAGTTTACTTTGTTTCTTGAGCCATATGCTTTTGCTGTGATATCTTTAATACCTACTAATTCAACAACGGCACGAACAGAACCACCCGCGATAACTCCATTACCTTCTTTTGCTGGAAGCATTTTTACCATACTTCTACCAAACTTTCCGATAACTTCATGAGGAATAGTTGTTCCAACCAATGAAATTGTAGCCATTTTTCTTTTAGCTTCTTGAGTAGCTTTTTCTACAGCTAGTGGAACTTCGGCTGATTTGCCCATTCCAACGCCAACCTTGCCCTTCTTGTCTCCAACAACAACAAGTGCGTTAAAACGAAGAGTTCTACCACCTTTAACAACTTTCGTTATTCTGTTTGTAGCAACTGTTTTCTTGAATATGCCATCATCTTCAACCGGCTTAACGAACTTTCTAGGTCTTCTTTCGCCTGGTTTCTTATCGGCTTGCATTTTATCGTTTTTCTGCATATCGTCCTCCTAAAATTCCAATCCGGCTTTTCTAGCACCTTCTGCAAGGGCTTTTACTCTACCGGTGTAAAGGTATCCAGCTCTGTCAAATACAACTGCCTTGATTCCTTTCTTTTTAGCTGCTTTAGCAACTGCTTCACCTACGGCAAACGCTGCTTCAACTTTGTTTTTCTTATCGAGTGAACCTTTTAAGTCTTTAGTTAAGCTTGAAGCACTTGCAAGAGTTACACCTTTTACATCATCGATGATTTGAGCATAAACATTAGTTAAAGTTCTGTGGATTGTCAATCTTGGACGTTCTGCAGTTCCTTTTACTTTAT
The DNA here is from genome assembly GCA_964368655.1 of uncultured Lachnospiraceae bacterium. Taxonomy (GTDB): domain Bacteria; phylum Bacillota; class Clostridia; order Christensenellales; family UBA1242; genus CAYJAP01. The sequence continues at coordinate 5,137 of CAYJCC010000054.1, forward strand.
CTTTTATTCTAAGGCTTCTTTTCTTTCTTAACTCATTTTTATTTACTTTCTTTATCATAATTCACCCC
>CAYJCC010000055.1:0-120 GCA_964368655.1 uncultured Lachnospiraceae bacterium
TTTTTGCGAGTATTTTTGAAGGGAATAATCAAACCCCTGACCATCTGTTCCGTAGACCAACGCTCTATCCAGCTGAGCTAACGGTGCATATTAAGTTGTGTTAGCGAAGAAGGAAACGGT
>CAYJCC010000055.1:220-5141 GCA_964368655.1 uncultured Lachnospiraceae bacterium
GACGGGCAAGAGTGATGGGCTGGCAGTATCCGAATAAACGCTAACGGTGCATATTAAGTTGTGTTAGCGAAGAAGGAAACGGTGACGGGCAAGAGTGATGGGCTGGCAGTATCCGAATAAACGCTAACGGTGCATATTGAATGTTAACAAAATATATGTTTTTTGAGAACGGTATAATTATAGTGTAATTGTGCAGTTAAGTCAATAAAAAAGTTAAAAAACAGATTAAAATTTATATAAAGTTTGTATTATGCAGGGATAATTGTGGAAACGCAATCGATTGACTTATTGTCTTTCTAAATGTATAATTAAAAAATAGGAGTAAGTATGGCAAAAAGAGGGCTACGACTTTTTAGAAGACGAGGTTGCTTTGGTATAATCTGGAAACTGGTTGTACTGGGTCTTCTTATTTGGGCTTTATTTACGTTTGCATTATGATAGAAGAATTTGAGAAAATTAAAAACGAACGCAAGCTTGCAAAAAAAGAAAAACGACGAGCAGGGCGAAAAAAGAGGTTAAAACGATGGGGAGCAATTGGCTTATGCGTTTTAATCTTTTTGGGCGCTAGCACGTGGGGAATAGTCAAGGGAGTTCAGTCCATGGATGGTACCTTGAAAAAGTATGAAGATTTGGTAAATGCACTTTCCGAGACGGTAAATGTGGAAAATCTAGTTGTTGATAAAATAATTCAATCAGATTACAGCAACTTTATCACAACTTGTACCAATTCAGGAATAAACATATTGGTGGACGGAAAACTTCATTCGGGAGACTTGACCATAACGTCTTCGGCAACCTTTTCAGGAAACGAGATAGGCGCTTACGTTAATAAGGCTATTGAAAACGAAGATGACGTATTTAAGATTTTGGAAGTTTCTTTATATAGAGACGGCGAAAAGGACTATATAAAAACCGTAAGCCAGATAAATATAGCCGAAGTGAATTCAGACGCCTCAAAAGTAGAGGATATGCCCGAGTTGATATATTTGACAACAACCAGTGAACTTTACAAATATCGCAATAAGTTAGAGATTAGAAACAGTGTAAATAAGATAAATAACTTGAACGACGAAACTAACAAATTGATATTTGATGCACTCATGGGTGAAGAGTTTGACGAGTTAGATGGAATAATGAACAGCGTGTTAGTAGAAAAAATAAATGAATTCATTACTCGAAGTGGTGCGATTGTATCATACGAAGTTGCAAATAATGTTATAAAATTGGTGTTTACCCCAGCAGAATAAAATGTTTACGGTTTTGTAAACATTTTTTTTGACTCTTTAGCATAGTGTATAGAGATAAAAAGGATAAGGGGTTTACATGTATACTATAAGCGGGAATGAGGCATTAAAGAGGACAGGCTCGACTATTCAAGGACTGAAAGAGAATGAAATAAATCAGCGTCAGCAAAAGTATGGAGAAAATGCTTTGAAAGAAGGAAAAAAGGAAACTTTATTCCATCGTTTTTTAATGCAGTTTAAGAACCTTATGGTAATAGTTCTTCTCATATCTGCGATTATATCTATATCTCTTGCCTTAATAAAGAAAGAGTATGCAGATTTGTTTGAGGGTGGAATAATCCTGTTTATTGTGTTGCTGAACGCGACAATTGGTGTGTTCCAAGAAAGGAAGGCAGACAATGCTATTCAGGCGTTAAATCAAAAGATGGAGCCCTATTCTAAGGTGTTAAGAAACGGAAAATTGAAGTCTATAAAAAGTAGAGACATTGTTGTGGGTGACATTGTCCAGTTGTCGTCTGGAGATATTGTTCCTGCAGATATCCGATTGCTGGAAACTCATTCTTTGAAATGTAACGAGAGTAGTATTACTGGTGAATCAAAACAGGTACTGAAGAATGAAGGATTAGTGTTGCGTGAGGGGGTTGGATTGTCTGACCGTAAAAACATGGCGTTTAGTGGTTCGGTTGTAACCTATGGACACGGAATGGGTGTGGTTGTTGCTGTTGGCGAGAAAACCGAATTGGGCAAGATTGCCAAGATGATAGATGTAAAAACTAAACAGATGACCCCTCTAGAAAAGAGTATTAGTAAGATAGGTAAGATAACTTCCATATCAGTTCTTTTGATTGCCGTAGTTATTTTTATTATAGAAATATTTTTTGTACGCACTGCAGACATATTAAATGCATTCTTGATTTCGGTTGCTCTTGCAGTTGCTGCGATACCCGAAAGCCTTCCTGCCGTTATAACAATAATAATGGCTTTGGGGGTTCAACGTTTGGCAAAGCAGAAAGCCATTGTAAAAAAATTAAATGCCGTTGAGACTTTAGGAAGTTGCACTGTTATATGTTCAGATAAGACTGGCACGTTGACGAAAAATAAGTTGACGGTAGAAAAATTTTTCTTTAATAATAAGTTCAATATTCCAACTATGGACTCGTTTGAAGGAAAACAGATAATTCGAGGTATTGCTTTGTGTAACAATGTTTTTGTCAATAATGATGGTTTTATTGGCAATAACTCCGATGTAGCACTTGCTGAATATTTATCTGAGAATGGCATTAGTTTGAGAGATATTGTTAAGGCTCATCAACGAATTGATGAGGTTCCGTTTGATAGCAACAGGAAGATGATGAGCACTGTGAATAGGGTTGATGGTAAAGATATTGTATTTACTAAAGGGGCGTTTGACAACATTGTTCGATTATGTAAGGGCATCATGATAGATGGGAGAGAGGTTCCCATAAGCAAACAGTATCTGGCTGTTTTAGAAAATGCCAACCGTAGTATGTGTGAGGACTCGTTGAGAGTACTGGCAGTTGCGATAAAAGAAAAGAGAGACAGTGACGAGATTGAAGAAGGGTTGACTTTTGTTGGATTGTTGGGAATGACTGACCCACCTAGACCGGAAGTGACGGGAGCGATAGAACAGTGTTTCAAGGCAGGGTTAAAACCGGTTATGATTACTGGAGACCATAAGGAAACGGCTTTTGCTATTGCAAAAAGAATAGGCATAGCGAATTCTCGAAAACAGGTATTGACTGGAGACGAGTTGTCGCAAATGACAGATGAACAACTAGCAACAAAGATATCTCAATATACCGTGTTTGCTCGAGTTGTTCCAGAGCATAAAGTTAGGATTGTTAAGGCGTATCAGAAACAGGGAAATATTGTTGCAATGACCGGAGATGGTGTCAATGATGCTCCAAGTATAAAGATGGCAGATATTGGTGTGGGCATGGGTATAAGTGGAACTCCCGTTACCAAAATGGTGTCCGATTTAATAATTTCTGATGACAACTTCGCAACCATTGTATTGGCGATAGAAGAGGGGCGAAAGGTGTACAGCAACATAGGAAAAACGGTACAGTTTTTGTTGGGAACAAATGCTGTAGAAGTCATGAGTATGTTGATAGCGATCTTGGCTCTTCCGAGTGCGACGTTTTTATTACCTGCACAGATATTGTTTATAAATTTGGTTACGGATAGTTTACCGGCCTTTGCGTTGGGTATGGAAAAAAGCGATAACTAGACTATGTCGCGACCACCACGCAAGCCTAACAGTCATTTGTTATCGGGCAGTATTGGAACAGCTGTTATTTATCAATCGTTTTTACAGACGGCGATTGTGGTGTTCATTTTCGTTTGTGGACTAAACTGGTACGGTAATCTAGTTGCCAGTACAATGGCGTTTTATACCATTATTTATATGCAATGGATACACAGTATTAACTGTAAGACAAACAGAAGCGTCTTTGAAATAAAAGCCTTTAATAATCCGACCTTCAACATTTGTTTCATAGTAACGTTGATTTTGAATTTGTTGGTATCAGTGTTCCCATTTGTTGCGTCTATGTTTGGGCTCGTGAGTTTGAATCTTACCCAGTGGATAACGGTAATAATTGCTTCTGTATCAATATTTCCATTGGTAGAAATTGTAAAACTTTTCCTGTCTAGTAAACATAAAAAAGACTTCTTTGTAGAATAGAAAAATATTAAAAAACCGGACGTTATGTCCGGCTTTTTATTTTTATTTTTGTTTTTTGTTTTTCTTCTTTTTCTTCTCTGCTTTAGCAGCGTCTAGCTTTGCCTTTGCTTCGATATATGGAAGAACATATTTTGCACGAACTTCATTTGTTTTATCTTTGAAGTATTCGGCAATTTCTTTTTCTGTCATGCCTTTGTCAAGCATTGGTTTTATGTACTCTGGTTTTTCAATTGCTAGGACGTTCGTGTCTTTATGGAAGTAACAAGTATATACTGGTAAGTCAATGTTTGTTTTCTTGTAATACATCTTTGAAAGTGAAACGAATCCTGGGTTGTACTCTTCAAGTATTTCCTTGTATCCTTCATCGGAATTCTCTGGGAAAATCAAAACTGCTTCATCTTTTTCAAACTTTTCAAAACTCTTTTTGAAAGTGGAAATCAATCGGTTGTCAGGGTATGTAGAAATAAGCCCCATTCCGTTATAGAAGCCTTTTAGAAGCACACAAGCAGGAATTGTTATAAGGAATGATGCAAATTTGCTTTTGTGTTTCTTCTGTTGAAAGTAAATATGGTACAAGTAGTTCCATCTCGACTTTAGGTTTCCGTTCATTTGGTATGTTCCCCAAGGAGTGAAATAATATGGGAAATATAATTCCAAAGTTACTGGACCACTTCCTGCGCTATGATTGGAAATAAAAATGGCAGGTCCTTCAACCTTTTCATTTTGGTCTATTATAAGAGGCTTTTTCTTGATGATTCTTAATAAAGATTTTACAAATCTAAAAAACGGTTTACGCTTTTTCTTTTTTGGTTCTTTCTCTGTAACAGATTTTTCCTGCTTTTTGCTCATTCTATTCTCCAATTATATACAATACGACACAACTCAAAAGTGAGGAATTTCTATTATATATGCTGTAAAAATTCTATAACACTATTGTAGAAAAAAACTTTTTCTGTGTCAAGCATAATCT
>CAYJCC010000056.1:0-5072 GCA_964368655.1 uncultured Lachnospiraceae bacterium
ATTACCATACACACACAAAATTATCAGATGGTAAAAACACATTAGAAGAAAATGCTCAGGCAGCAGAGGACAAGCACTTAAAACAAATTGCAGCAACCGAACATGGTTTTGCTCATATTGTTGGTGGAATAAAAAGAAAGCAGGTGCCAGAGATAAAAGAGAGATTAAAGGCAATCAACAAAAAGCATAAAGTTGATGTTCTTTTTGGGATAGAATCAAACCTTATTAGTTTGGACGGAGACCTAGATATCACTCCTGAAGAGGTTAAAGATTTTGATATTGTGGTTGTTGGATTCCATAAACTATTTATGCCTAAAACCTTTGCAGGGTGGTTTAATTTTTTAATACCAAACACTTTCAGAATTGGTAGACCAAGCAGAAAGAGAATTGAGAAAAACACACAAGCATTTATAAAAGCGATAGAAAAGAATGATATAGACATAATTGCTCACTTGAATACAGGGAGATGTTATGTGGATTGTGTGGAGATAGCTAAAGTTGCCAAAGAACGTGACGTATATATAGAATTAAACGGCAAGAGATTGGCATTTACAGAACAAGAAATGTTAGATATGGCTGCAACAGGAGTTAGGTTTATAATTAATTCTGATGCTCATAGAAGCAGAAATGTTGGATTAAACAACAAGGCTTTAACACTTATCGAGAGACTTAATATATCAGAAGAACAAGTTGTAAATCTTGATAAAAAACCTGTGTTTAAGAGATGTAATAAGGAGAAATAAAATGTCATTTGCAAATGATGCAAAATTAGAGGTTTTGAACGGGAAGATAGGCGAGAACTGTTGTGAAATGGCTTATCTAAGTGCTGTCATAAAATGTGGTGGCAATCTTGTTTTGAGCCAAAAAGAGAGATATTTTGAATTGCTTTCTGATAATGAAAAATTATATGACATTTTGAACGTGATAGTTCGTAAAAATTATAGTTGCAACTTAAGACTAGAAAAGACAGAAGATTTAGCACTAAAACAAATAAAGTATAAGATAATTTTTCCATCAGAAATTACTGATAAGATAATTAATGATTTGGGCATAATGCAACACAATGAGGCTGGAGAATTTGATTATGGTATCCCTAGATTTATCATAGATGAAAGATGCTGCAAACAAGCCTATATAAAGGGGGTTTTTGTTGTTTGTGCTACCAGTAATATTATCATAAAAAGATATGATAATGAGAGCAAGAGTGCGAGTGGATATCATTTGGAATTCGTGTTCAATTATGAGGATACTGCAAAAGATTTTATTGAGTTATTAAAAGACTTTGATATAGCGTCTAAACTCACTACAAGAAAGGGCCTTCCTATTGTGTACATAAAAGAGTATCAACTCATATGTGATGCTTTGGCGTTGGTTGGAGCAAATAAAGCAGTGCTAGATTTACAAAACGAAGCGGCTATTCGTGAGGTTAGAAACAATGTAAACAGACAAACAAATTGTTTGAATGCTAACTTGAGCAAAACGGTAAACGCAAGTGTTAAACAGATGGAGGCGATAAAAACTATTCAGGATACAATTGGAATTGAAAATTTATCATCTAGTTTATATGAATTGTGCCTTTTGAGGTTGGCAAACCCAGAAGAGTCTTTGGATAATTTAGCGAAGTTATATAGTGAAGATATAACAAAGAGTGGAATTAATCATAGGTTTGAAAAATTACAGAAAATAGCCGAAAAAATAAGAAAACAAATATAAAAATAAAGTTCGTGAAAGTTGCCTAAAAATATTTCTTATATGAGTTACTGGTTTACAAACTGGTAACTTTTTTGGTATAATCTAAGGCAAGGAGTTAATATGGGCAATTTCGTGCATTTGCATTTGCATACAGAATATAGTTTGCTTGACGGAGCCACTAGAATATCTAAACTTGTTAAGGTTTGTCGTGATTACGGCATGCCAGGTTTTGCAATCACTGACCACGGAAATATGTATGGAGTTGTTCGTGCTTATAAGGCAGTAAAAGCCCTCAATGATGAAAATATCAAAAAGGGTGAGCCTGAAAAAAATATAAAGCTTATAGTAGGCTGTGAGTTCTATGTTGCAGATGATTTACATGAAAAAAGTGGTCGAAGCAAATATGCGCATTTGATACTTTTAGCAAAAAACCAAAACGGATATAAAAATCTTTGTATGTTAAATACAATCGCATTCCGTGACGGTTTTTATTACAAACCAAGAATAGACTATAAGACATTGGAACAGTATAGTTCCGATTTGATTTGTTTAAGCGCTTGTATGGCTGGGGATATCCCACAGTTGATATTGGCAAGAAGATATGACGAAGCAGATGCTTTGGCTTTATGGTTCCAAAAACTTTTTGGAGACGATTTTTATTTGGAATTTCAAGACCATAACATGCCAGAAGATGCAGAGATAAATTCTTATTTGTATAAGTTGTCGGAAAAGTTCGGGATCAAAAGAGTTGCAACAAACGACGTGCATTATATTTATAAAGATGATGCCGAGATGCAAGACGTACTTATGTGCGTTCAGATGCAGAAAACGTTGGACGATCCGAACAGATTAAAATTCTCAACCGATGAATTCTATTTTAAGACCGAAGAGGAAATGAGAAAACTTTTTCCAGATGATGACGAAATGTTTACGAATACTATTGAGATTCTTAACAAATGTCAGGTGGACTTTTCTTTCGGACAATATATTTATCCAACATATGATACAAAAGAAGGGCAGACTCCTGAACAACTGATGAGAGAAATAGTTGAAAAGGGATTGAAGGAAAAGTACGCAAAGGAAACTCCTGAAATACGCGCCCGAATAGAAGAAGAAATGCAAGTTATCAAAGATACTGGTTTTATAGACTATTTCTTGATAGTTTGGGATTATATAAATGCTGCAAGAACAGAAGTTGGTTGTCCTGTTGGACCAGGCCGTGGTAGTGGAGCAGGTAGTATAGTTGCATATTTGATGGGAATCACAAACATTGACCCATTGAAGTATGAACTCTTTTTTGAGCGTTTTTTGAACAAAGAAAGAGTTAGCGCTCCCGACTTTGACGTAGACTTTGCTGATGATAAGAGAGAACTTGTTATAGACTATGTTAAGAGGAAATATGGAGAACCTCGTGTTGTAAAGATTATAACATTTGGAACGATGGCGGCTAAAAATGCTATTAAAGACGTTACAAGAGTATTAAAAATGCCATATTCTGAAGGGGACAGAATTACCAAGGCAATGCCAAACAGTGTACCTAAACCAAGAGTTGTTGAAAAATGTTTTGGTCTTTATGTTCCTAAAGAGGGAGATAAAGATTTTGGTATGAACTATACTGTTCCAGAACTTGCTGAACTGTATAAAGAAAACGACCAAGTTAAACGACTTGTCGATATAGCTATTAAAGTTGAGGGAATGCCAAGACAGTGTTCAACTCATGCTTGTGGAGTCGTTATTGGTAAAACTGCAATAGAAAACTATATTCCTTTGAGTAGGAATGGAGAAGATATTACAACCCAGTATGATAAGGACGAGGTTGATGAACTTGGTCTGTTGAAAATGGACTTTTTGGGATTGAGAAACTTAAATGATATTGATGCTTGTTTGAAATTTGTTAAAGAAAATCATGGCGTTGATGTTGACTTTGACCATATGGATTGTGACGACCCTAACATATACTCATTAATTTCCAGTGGAAATACAAAAGCAATATTCCAGATTGAAAGTAGTGGATTCCAGAAGTGGATGAAAGAACTGAAACCAACTTGTATTGAAGATATTATTGCGATGGTTTCATTGTATCGTCCAGGTCCTATGGATAGTATCCCAAGATATATTAAAAACAAACATAATCCAGCAGGAGTTGTCTATGACCACCCTTGTTTGGAGCCTATTTTGAGCCCTACGTACGGCTGTATCGTTTATCAGGAACAAGTTATGAAGATCGTTCAGGTGTTGGCAGGATACACCCTTGGAAGAGCCGATAGCGTTCGTAAAATGATGGGTAAGAAAAAAGTTGACGCAATGGTTAAGGAAAGAGAAATTTTCTTACATGGATTGTCTGCTGACAAGAATAAGGGCATAGAAGTTCCGGGAGTAATTAAGCATAGTGGTTGTTCAGAAGCTGTTGCTGTGAAGATCTGGGACGAAATGAAAGACTTTGCTAAATATGCATTTAACAAGAGTCATGCTGCGGCATATTCGATGATAACATATCAAACGGCATGGCTGAAATGTTACTACGAGCCAGAATTCTTGACCTCAGTATTGAATAACAGAATCACCAATGCTGATGAAATAAAAAACTATGTCACATACGCAAAGGAAGAAAAAATAGAAGTTCTTCCACCTGATATAAACAAAAGTATGACAATGTTTAGCGTTAAAGATAACAAAATTAGGTTTGGACTTGCGGCGTTAAGAAACGTTGGTATTGGCGTAATTGACAGTATTATTGAAGAAAGAAAACTACATGGGGATTATACAAGCATAGATGACTTTATCGGTCGTCTTGAAGGCACAATGATAAATAAACGCTGTGTAGAAAGCCTTATCTTAAGTGGAGCATTTGATTGCTTTGGTAAAAAGAGAAGTCAGTTGATGCAAATCTATCCTCAAATCATCGACAGATGTATGAGCGATAAGAAAGTAAAAACTTCAGGGCAGTTCAGTCTATTTGACTCTGTGTTGAAAGATGATAACGTGAACGAAATAGTATATCCAAACATACCTGAATATGATGATCAAACCAAGTTGAAACTGGAAAAAGAGGTTGTTGGAGTGTATGTTTCGGGACACCCATTGAGTAAGTATTTGGATAGATTTAACGGATACAATCTTACTAGCGACATGTTGCAGGATAACGAAGATGATGACCTTGAAGGAGAGGATATCATTGACGCACCAACAGAAGATGAAGATTTTGAAGAATTTTCTGGTATTGTTGATGGAATGGACGTAACTTGTGGAGGAATAGTCGTAGAAATTAAAAAATTGCTCACAAAACGTGGCAATAAAGAAATGGCATTTGTTAAAATTGAAGACCTTTATGGAACTATAGAAATAATGTTGTTCCCACAAGTGTATAGTAAATTTAAGAA
>CAYJCC010000057.1:0-5019 GCA_964368655.1 uncultured Lachnospiraceae bacterium
GTATTATATTATTATAATAAATAGTGGGGCGAATCAGAAATGTCAAAATTATTAGTTTCCTTTTACGATTGGTTGATAGCAAATCCTGTAGCATTTGAACAAGGGCCGGGTTTATTCTCGCCACTACATATCTGTTTGATGGTATTTCTTGCTGTTTGGTTAGTAGCAATGTTTTTCGTATTCAAGAGATTTCCAAAGTTTACGAAATATGCTATTTTAGGAATGAGCATTTATATATTAGTTCCAAGAGTATTTAGAATGATTCTTTGCGTGGCAACAGGGATAAATACATGGCTAGAGGTTTTGCCTTTCCACTTGTGTCACATTATGTCTTTCCTTATACCATTATGTGTTTTCTTCAAATGGAAAAAGCCATTACCAGCATTTTTATTCTACGCGTTCTTTGGTGGCGTCTTGACTTTTATATTCGGGGATTATTACAAATACAACATGTTAACTTTCCTCGATATTGAAAGCATTATTTTGCACATAATATTACCAACCATAACAATCGCGTTCATTGCAATAAAACAAGTTAACTTGACCATTAGGGATATGATAATAATACCAATAATGTTGTTATTGTTGGCTTGCTGGGCAGAAGTGGGCAACACGTTGTTGGGAACAAACTACATGTATATTCGTGAAAACGGTCTACCTGTAAACTTTTTCCCAGGTTTGCATTTCCTATGGTCGTATACTTTCTTGTTGGTTATAATACTGGCATCGATATACATTCCAGTGCTGGTACTTCACCACAAAAAGAAAAAACAGGCAGTCGTTGAAGAAGTAAGTAAATTGAAAGATAAAGAAAATATTAAAAATGAAAAAAACGCAGAACATGAAAAAATTGAAAAAGATATAAAAGATATAAAAATAGAAAGTGAGGTTTCTAAAAAACCAAGCACACCAAAGAAAGCAAAGCCTAAAACAAAAAAGGAGAAGCCTAATGGAAAAACAAAATAAAATTGTGTTGTTTGAGAAAGCAATATCAAAGTATACTGGCAAAGATAGAGTGATAGATTGTTTGCAGTTGGCGAGTGAAAGTTTTGGATACGTTCCAGAACAGGCAATTGTTAGCATAAGCAAGCAATTGGGAGTTTCTAAAAGTGAAATTTTTGGTGTTGCTACTTTTTATTCGCAATTTAGTTTTACTCCAAAGGCTAAATATAACATAAGCGTATGTTTGGGTACTGCTTGTTTTGTTTTGGGTGCAGAAAAAGTTTTTGATGAATTGAAAAAGAAGCTCAAAATAGAAGAAGGTGAAGTGACCGAAGATGGAAAATTTGGAATACAACAAGTTCGTTGTTTGGGTTGTTGTAGCATGGCTCCAGTTTTGAGTATAAACGAAAATATTTATGGACATGTAACAGTAAAAGATTTAGACAAGATTCTTGCAGAGTGCAAATAAGGAGATGGCGATGACAATAAAAGAACTTGAAAAAATAAAAAAAGATAGATTAGTGGAAAATGCTGTTCGTTTTGCACAACCATGCAAAACAAAGCATGAGTTTCTTGTTTGTTGTAGCACCGGTTGTTTGAGTGGAAAAAGCAAAGAGGTACACGACGCTTTTGAAAAGGAAATCAAGAAACAAAAACTAACAGACTATCGTGTTGGATACAGTGGCTGTTTTGGTTTGTGTTCGGCTGGTCCAATAGTTATTGCTTATCCCGAGGGAACTTTTTATGTTCATGTAGATGAGGCAGGAGCAAAAGAAATAATAGAGGCAACAAAACAAGGGAAGATTGTTGAAAAATATCTTTGTAAAAGAAATGACGGTAAATATGCCAAAGTTCGTGAAGAGATAGATTTTTTCAAAAAACAGTTATTTATCGTTAGAAAAAACTGCGATAAAATAAGCCCAGAAAGTATTGAAGATTACATTTCTGTAGACGGTTATTTTGCACTTAATAAGGTGCTAACAAAGATGACCCCAGAACAAGTAGTTACAGAAGTTTTAGATAGTGGATTGCGTGGCCGTGGTGGAGCAGGATTCCCTACCGGAAATAAATGGAAGTTTGCTCAAGCCGAAAAAAGCAATATAAAATATATGGTATGTAATGCAGACGAGGGAGACCCCGGCGCATTTATGGATAGAACAATTATAGAAAGTAATCCACATAGCATAATTGAAGCAATGACAATTGCCGGGTTTGCAATAGGTGCGCATAATGGCGTGGTTTATATTCGAGCAGAGTATCCTCTTGCTAGAAGAATGTTGACAAAAGCGATTGCCGATAGCAAAAAAATGGGATTGCTTGGCAAAAATATTTTTGGCAGTGGTTTTGATTTTGATATCGTTATTAAGCAAGGTGCAGGAGCATTTGTTTGTGGAGAAGAAACGGCTCTTTTGCGTTCGGTTGAAGGAAAAAGAGGAGAGCCAGTAACTCGTCCACCTTATCCAACAACAAGTGGGCTATACGGAAAACCAACAGTTATTAATAATGTTGAAACATTGGCAAATATTCCTTACATTGTTTTGAATGGTGGAAAAAACTATGCAAAAATCGGAACAGAAAAAAGCAAAGGAACAAAAGTATTTGCATTATCTGGAAAGATAAAAAACACCGGACTTATAGAACTACCAATGGGAACAACCATCAAAGAAATTATATATGAAATCGGTGGTGGAATCCCAGATGATAAAAAATTAAAAGCAGTGCAAATGGGAGGCCCAAGTGGGGGCTGTATCGATGCCAAAAACGTGGACGTTCCAGTTGACTATGATAGTTTAACTCAATTAGGTAGCATGATGGGGTCGGGAGGAATGGTCGTTGTTGACGACTCTACCTGCATGGTTAATCTTGCAAAATTCTTCCTCGGGTTCACGTGCGATGAGTCTTGTGGAAAATGTACCCCTTGTCGAATTGGTACAAAAAGAATGTTGGAAATGCTGACAGATATAACGAATGGCAAGGGTGGAAAAGAAAAAGTAGCAGAACTTGAAGAACTTGCGAACTATGTAAAAAATACTTCTCTATGTGGTTTGGGACAAACAGCGCCAAACCCAGTTCTTTCTACGTTAGAAAACTATAGAGATGAGTACCTTGAACATGCCGAAGGAAAAGACTGTAGAGCAGGAGAATGCCCTGCCTTCAAAAAATATGTAATCAGTAAAGAAAAATGTGTGGGCTGTTCTGCTTGTAGTAGAGTTTGTCCTGTTGATGCAATAAGTGGCGAGATTGGTAAGAAATATGTTATTGACCAAAACAAATGCATAAAGTGTGGTCAGTGTTATAAGACTTGTCGTTTCGGTGCGATATCTTTTGGGAAGGAGGACTAATCATGCAAGGAAGCATTATTATAGATGGCAAGAAAATAGTTGTGGAAGTCGGAGAAAACCTTCTTGAAGTTGCTAGAAGAAATAAGATAGACATACCGACATTATGTTACTTGAAAAACATAAACAATCCGTCCTCATGTAGAATGTGTGTTGTTGAAATAACAGGAAAGAAAAATCTTTGTTGTGCATGTTCAACCACTGTTACAGATGGCATGGAAGTATTTACAAAAAGTCCAAAAGTAATAGCGTCAAGAAAAAAGACTCTCGAACTTTTGGTGTCTGCTCATAAAAAGAGTTGCTTGACTTGTGACAAAGAGGGCAAGTGCCAGTTAAGAAAGTTAAGCGATGAATATAATGTAGATGAAGAAAAGTATGCTGGAGAAAAGAAAAGTTTTGAAATAGATGAGTCTTCTCCTTGTATTGTTAGAGATAACAACAAATGTATTTTATGTGGTAACTGCGTTGAGGTTTGTGGAAAAGTTCAATGCGTTCATGCTCTAGCCAAGACAAAAAGAGGATTTAATTGCTATATCGGAAGTGGATATAAAACAGATCTAAAACACAGCACTTGTGTGGGTTGTGGACAGTGTACATTAAGTTGTCCAACAGGAGCATTGACGGCACATAGCAGTATTGATAAAGTAAAGGCTTTATTAAAATCTGGGAACCTCGTTGTTGCACAAATTGCTCCATCAGTAAGAGTTGCTTTTATGGAAGAGTTCGGAGCAAGTATTGGAACTTTCAACGAAGGGAAGATGGTTGGTGCCTTGAAAAAACTTGGTTTTAACAAGGTCTTTGACATAAACATGGGCGCAGACTTTACCGTAGTGGAAGAAGCAGAGGAGTTGGTAGAAAGAATAAAAAGTGGTAAGAACTTACCACAGTTCTCAAGCTGTTGTCCTGCTTGGTTTAAGTATATTCAGACATTTTATAAAGACTATGAAAAGAACCTTTCTACTTGTAAAAGTCCTAGCGAAATGTTGGGTGCAATAGTTAAAAATTATTATGCAAAAACACAAAAACTAAAGGACGTAAAAGTGGTTGCAATCATGCCATGTACGGCAAAGAAGGGCGAGATAGAAAGAGCGCAAGACGTTGACGCTGTTATCACAACCCGAGAGTTTGCTAAAATGGTACGTGAAGCAAATATTGACGTTAACAAAATAGACGAAAGCAAGTTTGATAGTCCTCTTGGAACATATAGTGGGGCGGGGCTTATCTTTGGAGTTACTGGAGGGGTAACCGAGGCGGTATTACGTACAGCATCAGAGATTATTGCTAAAAAAGACTTGAGTAATGTGGATTTTGAAGAGGTTAGATTTTCGCCGGGAATAAAGGAAGTTTCAGTGAACGTTGAAGGTGTTCAAATAAACATAGCAATAGTAAACGGATTATCCAATGCGAATGATATAATGAAAGATATTATTTCAGGCAAAAAGAAATATCATTTTGTAGAAGTTATGGCATGTCCGGGTGGCTGTATTAATGGTGGTGGTCAACCTTTTGTGGACTATTCCAAAATCGAGGTCGCAGAAGTTATAAAACGTCGTGGTTCAAGTCTTTATACCGAAGACCAAAAACTAACATTGCGAAAGAGCAACAGAAATGTTGAGGTAACAAAAGTTTATCAAGACTTCTTCATAAAAGAAAAAGGATTGGCTCACAAGTTGTTACATTACAAAAAATAAAAATAACTAAAAGTTAAATTGAGGTGTAATTTTGGAAGAAAAAGTAA
>CAYJCC010000058.1:0-5010 GCA_964368655.1 uncultured Lachnospiraceae bacterium
GAATAGGAAGATTGATCTTAAGATTATCATTCAAGTTCCCAGAATTGCAGGTTGTTGCAATCAACGACCCATTCATCGACTTGGAGTACGCTAAATACATGTTGACATACGATACAGTGCATGGAACTTTCGATGGAACTTGTGAAGTAAAAGACGGAAAACTTATTGTAAATGGAAATAAAATATCCTTCTTTAACTGCTTAAACCCAGAAGAGATAGATTGGAAGGGAACAGGCGCAGAATATATTGCTGAAGCTACTGGAAAGTTTACAAAAGGGGTAGACGCAGAAAGACATTTGAAGGGTGGTGCTAAAAAGGTTATTATCACAGCCCCAGGAAAAGAAGTTCCAATGTTTGTATACGGAGTAAACGAAGAAAAATACAAGCCAAGCATGAACATTGTTTCAAATGCAAGTTGTACAACTAACTGTCTTGCTCCATTAGCCAAGATTATTGAAGATAACTATGGCATCGAGGAAGGTCTTATGACCACTGTTCACGCTATCACAGCAACACAGTTGACCGTAGATGGAAGTAGTAAAAAAGACTGGAGAGCTGGTCGTGCTGCTAGTGGAAATATTATTCCATCAACAACCGGTGCAGCTAAAGCTGTTGGGGAAGTTATCCCAGAATTAAAAGGGAAATTGACAGGTATGAGTTTGAGAGTTCCAACTCTTGACGTTTCTGTAGTTGACCTGACAGTAAGACTTAAGAAAGCAACCACTTATGAAGATATTTGTAATACAATAAAGAAATATTCTCAAAAGCAAATGAAGGGTATTATGGGATACACAAATGAGTTAGTTGTTTCATCTGACTTTGTTGGAAATACCAATGGTAGCATATTTGACGAAAAAGCAGGTATCATGCTCAACGAGAGATTTGTAAAACTTGTTGCTTGGTACGATAACGAGTGGGGATATAGCACTCAGGTATTGAGACTTATCAACCATATGGGAAAAGAAGACCACAAAAAGAAATAAATAAAACTAAGACGACTTCGGTCGTCTTTTTTTGTAGGAAAAGTTTATTTTTCTTGATAAAAAGATGGTTGCGTGTTATTATATAGGCAACAGGAGATGACTATGGCTGTTATGAGATGCCCAATATGTGGCGCAAAAATGAAATATGGCATTTGTGAATATTGTAAGATTAGGTCGGACCAAGTTAATAAGGCAAGTAATCGTGCAGCAAAAAAAGCTTTTAGAAGTGGTAAAGGTAAAGAAAATGTCTTTTATTCTACCACGTTGCCAAGTGACGTTAGTAAATTAAAATTAATGCTCTTAACCATATTCTTAGGATATGCAGGGGGTGGATATTTTTACGTAGGAAAATATGCTCGTGCTTGGAGTCTTGTGGCTGCATGGATAGTTACATTCATTTTTGAAGGGACGAGATTGTACTATGTTGGCCAAGGAGTTGTCACTGGAAAGTTGGTAGATAGTATAAGTTGGGTATTGACACTGATTTGTGCTTTAAGCCTCGTATTATGGCTCTCAGACATTATAAATTTGATTTTCCATAAATACTCCGTACCAGTCGTTTTGGCTGATAAAAACGGGGTTGTGCACGTCGAAGAAGAAAAAGAAGAGACGGTTGAGATAACTACTGTACAACCAGAGAAAAAAGAACCAACTGTCATTAAAAAAACAGACAATAAAAAGGCAAATAAGAAAAACAAAAAATGAAGAAAAAAGTTGTAATTGGAATGAGTGGAGGGGTTGATTCCTCAGTTGCTGCTGCTTTACTAAAGGAGCAGGGTTTTGACGTCATTGGATTGTTTATGAACAACTGGCAAGAAGACGACGAAGATGGTTGTTGTACTGCTGCGAGTGACTGGGAAGACGTAAAACGTGTTTGTACTGCGCTTGATATTCCATATTACAGCGTGAATTTTTCACAGCAATATTTGGAGAGAGTTTTCTCGACCTTTTTGGAAGAATATAAGAGGGGAAGAACTCCAAATCCAGACGTATTATGTAATCGTGAAATAAAGTTTGGACCATTTTTGGAATATGCAAAAGCACTTGGTGCAGATTATATTGCGACAGGACATTATGCTGATGTTGACCGTTCAGATGGCAAAACACATTTAATGAAAGCAGTTGATACAAATAAAGACCAAACTTATTTTCTTAATCAGTTAAGTCAGGAGCAGTTAAAAGATGTTCTTTTTCCACTTGGAAAGATGAAGAAACCAGATGTTAGAAGAATTGCTGAAAAATATGATTTAACAACAGCTGCTAAAAAAGACAGCACTGGAATCTGTTTTATTGGTGAACGTAAATTTAGAGAATTTTTGAAAAGTTTTATTCCTGCTAACAATGGAAAAATTGTTGACATGAATGGAAACGTTGTGGGCGAACATGAAGGTGTTCTTTATTATACTTTAGGACAGAGACGTGGCCTGAATGTTGGTGGGAAAAATACTGGTACAGGCAGATGGTTCGTAGTGGCAAAAGATGTACCAAACAATGTCCTTATTGTCAGTCAAGGCGATGAAAGTCCATTATACAGTAATGGTTTATATACCTATTCAGTAAATTGGATTCCTGAAAAACCAGCACAAGACGAGTTTGATTGTTACGCCAAGTTCAGGTATAGACAGGCTGACCAAAAGGTCCATGTTACAATCTTGAAAGATAGAATAAAAGTTGATTTTTATGAAAAACAACGTGCCGTTACCCCAGGACAATTTGTGGTATTCTATACCGAAACAGAATGTTTAGGTGGGGGAGTTATAGAAGAAGTTTTTTAGAAATAAAAAAGACTTGCAATTAGCAAGTCTTTTTATTTGAATATTATTAAAGATATGAGGAACAAGGATAGCAAATGTACGGGATAAAATGTGTAGAAAATATACTTTAGGTTGTATTTTCCTTTGTTTCCATTATACATCATAAATAACGGGATACATAATAGGGCAAATATTTGTGTGTAGTTCGTAAAGTCTCTAAATGAAGTGAATATCAACAACCACAGGGTAAAAAGTACTGTTAAAATTGCAAAGTAGGTGTATTTTATTGAACCTTTATCTCTAAATACATAGAATACGGCAGGGAGTAGTATTCCATACCAAGAATAGTTGATTTTCACAAATAGACTCAATACTATTAACAATATAACATAGGCAAGAATAAACAATATATTTAAGGTCGAAGAACCGTCGCCAGTTGTTTGTTTTTGACGATGTTGGAACCTATCGATGAGCATCAGCAAAATCAGAGATAATGCAAATGTAAATAGGACGTTAAGTTTAAGTATCGTTTTTCCAAAAGCCAACATGTATGGATATTGAGAAACTACAGCAAATATTAGTAGAGTTAGAAGATATTTCCAGCGACTGCGAGTGTGTATGAACCCTTCTGCAATGAAAAAACAGAAAATAGGGAAGGATACTCTTCCAATTATTCTAAAAATCTCAATTGACGGAAAAAATACTATGCCGATATGGTCTATCAACATAGTAATGAGTCCTATTATTTTCAGAATGTTTCTGTTTATTATTTTTATCTTGTCCATTTATACTTTGCTTTTTTCCCGAGTTCTTCTTCAATTCTTATGAGTTGGTTATATTTTGCAACACGGTCCGTTCTGCATAATGAACCAGTTTTAATTTGTCCTGCATTTGTAGCAACTGCAAGGTCGGCTATTGTTGTATCTTCTGTTTCCCCAGAACGATGTGATATAACGGTTGTATACTTTGCTTTTTTTGCCATTTCAATAGTGGTCAATGTTTCAGTTAATGTTCCAATCTGGTTAAATTTTACGAGTACAGAATTTGCAATTTTCTTATCTATACCTTCTTTCAAAATACTTGGGTTGGTAACAAATAAATCATCTCCAACAAGTTGTATTTTTTTACCAAGTTTATCGGTTAAAACTTTCCAGCCGTCCCAATCACTTTCTGCAAGTCCATCTTCTATGGAGATAATAGGGTAGGTTTTTATAAGTTGTGTGTACCAGTCAACCATTTCTTGAGTGGTCTTTGTTCCTTGTTTGCTCTTTGTTAGTTCGTACACTTTTTTCTCATCATTATAGAACTCACTTGCAGCAACATCAAGTGCTATGCAAATGTCCTTTCCGGGTCTATATCCAGCCATTTTTATGGCTTCAACTATTTTCTCAAGAGGTTCTTCATTGCTCTTAAAGTTTGGTGCAAAACCACCTTCGTCTCCAACTGCAGTAGGGTATCCAGCAGCCTTTAATACTTTTTTCAAAGCATGAAAAGTTTCTGCTCCGTATCGAAGTGCTTCTCTAAAGTTTGGCGCACCAACGGGAACTATCATGAATTCTTGAAAGTCTACGGAAGAGTCTGCATGAGCACCACCATTTACTACGTTCATCATTGGAACAGGAATGGTAACTGCTTTTTCTCCACCAAGGTATTTGTATAAAGGTTGTTTATGAAAATCTGCTGCTGCTTTTGCACAAGCAAGGCTTACTCCGAGAATGGCATTTGCACCGAGATTCTTTTTGAAAGGAGTTCCGTCCAAAGCCAACATTTTTTTATCTATGGATTCTTGTTTATCACAAGACATTCCAATGATAGCAGGGGCGAGTATCTTTTGAACATTTTCAACTGCTTTTAATACGCCTTTACCGGTATATCTTTTTTTGTCTCCATCTCTTAATTCTAATGCTTCACGAGAACCGGTTGATGCTCCACTTGGAACAATGGCTCTACCGAATGCACCTGACTTTGTGAATACTTCAACTTCAACTGTTGGATTTCCACGAGAATCTAATACTTCTCTTGCATTTATTTTTACTATCTTGGACATATTTTGCCTCCATATTTTTTTTACAATAATATGATACCATAAAGAAAAAAAATATGCACTTAAAATGGTGCTTTAGGACTTAAAAAATTAAAGGGGTTGATAATGTTGGTAAAAAGATGATAAAAAACAAAAAACACCTCAAGGTGTTTTTTTGTTGTGAAATAAACAATCAAACAACAAATTTATTTTTGTTCTTTTTCTCTGTGTAATAAGTACTAGACATAAA
>CAYJCC010000059.1:0-4974 GCA_964368655.1 uncultured Lachnospiraceae bacterium
TTTTCATCTATTCCTCGCAGTATATGTATTTTTATATTTATATGAAAAGCCCAAATAAAGTGTTAAAAAAGACCGGCTGTCCGTCCGGTCTTTTTAATAACAATTATCTTTTTTTACGTTTTGGTTTTGGCTCTGGGGCTGCTTCATAATAATCTTTCAAGTTCATTGATGCCATATTCTCTAACGTGAGCAACGCATTATAATAATAATTCAATCTGTCATTGAAATGTTCTTCATCGTATTTCATATCTTGTTTAGTGCTTTCTTTCACTGTTTCATCATAGCCCATATAATCTATATCTTGATATGCTTGATGGTCTTCTTTTAATCTTCTTATCTTATCCTTATATACTTTTCTACGCAAATCAACGTATGGCATTTTTAATGCTCGTACAAAGAATTCTTCAAAGGTTTGGGAGACAGCAGCTGAAGAAATAGGTCGCGTCCAATGTACTGGGGTTTTATCTAGACTATATCTAAAGAACGAACATAAATCTTCACATTCTGGAGTTATATGTAGGAAAAAATTATTACAATCTGCCCTACCAATAACCCCCATAGGAATAATGATTTTATTGTAAAGTTCAGGATCCTCTGCGTAAGAATAAGAAATCTCGCCTTCTTTATAAACTTGATATCCTAGAAGTGGACTGTATTTATCATCAAATTGGTCACCAAAAAAAGGTACTCTTTTCATGATTCTATCTACACTCATTGCTACTCTATCCATTTCTGTGCTATTAGGAGCAATTACTTCTTTTCCACCATAAAAAGCGTTGTCTAAAAGGTAATACGGACGGTTCTTTACATTGCCATCAAAAGCATTTAGGATTCTACCACACCAGTTTATTTTATTTCCCATCTTCTCTCCTTTTTATTTCAAACTTATTTTATCATTAAAGGAACGTACTGTCAATACCCAACTTTGTATAACATTTTCAAAAAAGAAGCGTTATTTTCGCTTCTTTTCTACTTTCTTTTCTTCTTTAGGTTCGGTTTTTCTTATCTTTGTTATAAATGATTTTTTACTCTTTTGCCTTTTTATTTCACTCGCCATAACTACGATATCTGCACCGGCATTAACAATGTCTTGAATATTGTTTTCGTTGATACCACCATCGACCTCTATTTTACAGTTAAGTTTCAGTTTATTTAGATGAGTTTTAGTTTGTTTTATACGCTTCAAACTCTTTTCAATAAACGACTGCCCACTCTTTCCGGGTTCTACGCTCATGACAAGTAAAAGGTCTATATATGGTAGGAAACGGAACACTCTTTCAATTCTGGTTTCTGGTTTTACGCTAAGCCCAAACAAGATACCTTGCTGATGAGTTATTTCTATTGCATTCAGTATTTCGAAATCGTCTGAATAAGCTTCGAAATGAGTGGTCAAATAGTGAAGTTTTAATTGAGAATATTTTTTTACAGCCTCAACTGGGTGTTTAACCATCAAATGAACATCAAGAGGAAGTAATGTTTTATAAGACAAATCTTCTACAGCTTCAAAATCTAAACATTCAGCATCAACAAATTTTCCGTCCATAACGTCGCAGTGCATAAAATCAGCACCACTGTCCTGCATTAAGAGAGCGAACTCTACTAATTCATCTTCTTTCGCTAAATTTGTGCTAGGCGATACTCTTACCATTTTTCCTCCTAATATTTATTATCCCATGCTTTTTTCATTTCTTTGTATAAATCCAAATATCTATTATATCGTTTTTCGGAAAGTTTTCCTTCCTCCACGGCTTTTTTAACACTACATTCTTTTGCTGTGGTATTGACGTGAGAACAATCTGTATATCTACATTTGCTACGATACTCATCAAAATCGATGAAGTATCCAGACAAGTCTTTCGGTTCAATTTCTTCCAAGTCCAACATGCTAAATCCTGGAGTATCAGCAATCATCATATCTTCAATTAAGTATATTTGACAAACTCTTGTTGTATGTCTTCCCCTTCCGGATTTTTCGCTCAAACCACCTGTTGCCAGTTTCAATTCCTTACTAATACTATTCAAGATAGTACTCTTTCCAACTGCACTTTGCCCAGCAAATACGCTGACTTTTCCACGCAATCTGTTCTTTAGTTCTTCAACCCCTTTTCCGGTTTTTCCACTACAAGATATTATATCTGTTACGCCATCGTATTGAGAGACGATATCCTCTATAAACTCTGTCGTACAAAGGTCTTCCTTGTTGATAACCAATAGAGGTTCAATATCTTTCTTAACACAATTTATGAGAAGTTTATCTATTAAATAAAAGTCTGGTTTTGGCTCAACACCAAGAACTATAACCAACTGGTCTATGTTTGCCACGCGAGGACGATTTATGACGTTTTTGCGTTCCTTTAATCCATCAATAACATACTCGCCTTTAGCGTAGTCATCTTCTGACAACTTTACTCTATCCCCAGCAACTAACTTACCTTCGGCTTTCAGTTTCCCTCTGGCTTTAGCAGAGACAATCTTTCCGTCATGCAAGACAGAATATGTACCAGCCATACCTTTCAAAACTATGTTTTCTTTTATCTTCTTCACTACTCAACCTTTTTCTTTTCTTCACTATTTCTTAATTGACCACAAGCACCTGAAATATCATCGCCTATTTTACGACGAATAGTAGCACTTATGCCATATCTACATAAAGTTCCCAAGAAGTTGTTCATCTCTGTTTCAGAGACGCCTTTAAGCCCTCTTTCAGGCACTTCATTTAGTCTAATCAAGTTTACATGGCAAGGAATACCTTTTAATAATCCTGCCAACTCCCTTGCGTGTTCAGCGCCCGAGTTAACACCTTTTATCAAAGTGTATTCTATGATAATTCTTCTGTTTGTTATTGTATGATAATGCTTTGCACTTTCCAATACGCTTTCTATATTGTATCTTTTTGCTATAGGCATTATTTCTTTTCTTGAATTATTGTTACTTGCGTGAAGTGATATACAAAGAGTTATAGCATATCCTTCATCTGCTAGTTTTTCAATTTTTGCAGGAATTCCACAGGTTGATAAAGATATGTTTCTAACACCTATGTTAAGCCCGTTTGTATCTGTAACCAAGCCCAAAAATTTAACGACATTATCGTAGTTATCCAAAGGTTCGCCTATTCCCATAAGCACAATGTTTGTTATCTCTCGTTTCTTGACTGTTCCACCGATTTCACGGTTTACAGCGACTACCTGTCCCAATATTTCTCCTGCTGTAAGATTACGAATAAATCCGTTTAATCCACTTGCACAGAAAGCACAGTTCATTTTACAACCAACTTGAGTGCTTATACAAACAGTATTTCCATACTTATACTTCATCAAAACACTCTCGATTATGTTTCCATCTTCGAGTTTCATTAAGTACTTCGTTGTTTTATCTTTAGATACTTTTTTCTTTATTATCTTTGTTGCTTGTAAGGAACAACCCATATCTGTCAGTTTAGCAATCAATGTCTTTGGCAAGTTGGTTATTTCTTTTAACTCCAACCCATTATGCATAGCAGTATAGAGTTGAGCAGCCCTATATTTTGGCTCCCCCATTTTCTCTATTGTTCCTGTCAATTCAGACAGAGTATTGCTCATCAAATTTATCATTTTATTCTCCTAATATCATATTCGGAAAAATTCTCTTACCATTAAGATAATCTCTTGCCGACATCAGTTTTCCGTTTTGTGGTTTCACTTCAATCAATGAAACAAAGCCGTCTATTGCTTTTATTATAAATCCAATTTTAGGATTGCAACATACCACTGCACCATTTTCATAATTGGATAGCGAACCAAAGTCATCTGCTAAAACCTCTTCAGGTTCAAGTTTTCTAGCTTTGTATATTTGTAACACTGAACCGTTGACAAAGGTGTATGCCACTGGCCAAGGCAAGAACGCTCTTACCATGTTTACGATTTTATCTACAGAACTAGCAAAGTCTATTTGTGCTTGTTGTTTCTTTATCATTTTTGTAAATGTCGCTTCGGAACTTTCTTGAGGTTTCAATATTGCTTTTCCTTTTTCAATTAACTCCAACGCCTCAACTATACATTCTGCACCAAGGTCTGCCAAACGAACAAATAGTTGTTCTGCTGTTTCGCCGTCTTTTATATCCAACTCTCTTTTCAAAAGAATAGGACCATAATCAATTCCAATATCGCTTTTTAATATGGTTATTCCTGTGACTTTTTCGCCGTTCAAAATGGCTGTTTGAATAGGAGATGCTCCTCGGTATTTTGGTAATAAACTACCATGTACGTTATAAACTCCTCGAGGGGTCACATCTAATACGTCTTTACTTAAGATTTGACCATATGAAGCACTTACCATTATGTCTGCACGAAGGTCTTGTAATTCCTTAACCCCTTCTTTGCTTATCTTGTCATATTGCAAAATAGGGATTCTATGTTCTAGGGCAAAAGTTTTTACAGGTGAAAGAACTACCGTTTGGTTTCTTCCAACCGGTCTATCTGGTTGAGTAACAACAGCGATGACGTCGTGATACTCACAGATTGCTTTCAAACTAGCAACTGCAAACTCTGATGTTCCTAGAAAAATTACTTTCATTCGGTTTCTTCCTCTTTCTTTTTTGGGCTGTATGGTTTTACCATTTTATCAATGAAAAGTACGCCATCTAAATGGTCTATCTCGTGGCATAATGCAACTGCCAAATAATCTGTAGCCGTTATCTTATACTCATTACCGTAACGGTCAAAGCCTTTCACTGTAACTGTTTCAGGTCTGTTCACGTAACCACTTATTCCTTTCACGCTTAAGCACCCTTCAACCACGCATTGTTCCCCCTTTTGGGATATGATTTCGGGATTTATCATTTCAAGAAAAATATGATTTACTTCAACTAAAATTGCTCTCTTTATAACCCCTACTTGAGGAGCAGCAATACCACAACCATTATTCTTGGTCATAGTCTCTTTCATATCGTCTAGTAAAACCCATAGACTTTCATTAAAGACAGTGATTGGTTTACAT
>CAYJCC010000060.1:0-4948 GCA_964368655.1 uncultured Lachnospiraceae bacterium
TTATAATAATATCTCATTATAATAATAGCATC
The DNA here is from genome assembly GCA_964368655.1 of uncultured Lachnospiraceae bacterium. Lineage (GTDB taxonomy): Bacteria > Bacillota > Clostridia > Christensenellales > UBA1242 > CAYJAP01. Next base: position 33 of record CAYJCC010000060.1, read on the forward strand.
GTAAAATCATACATAAAAATGTACAGGAGATTTTAATATGAAGAAACCACAACAATGGATAAAATGCCCAAGATGTGAACTAAACTATATTCTGAAGAAAGATAAGTTTTGTGAAGTATGCAAACAAGAAATGAGAGCAGGGGCTTTGGCTGAAGACGAATTGCTTTTAGAAGATGAACTTGCAACGGAAGAGGAAGAACTTATTCTTTGTCCTATTTGTAAAATAAATTATATTTCTCCAAACGAAACAGCATGTCATTCATGTTTGGAAGAAGGGTTAGTTGATGAGATAGACGGAGATTCAGATGACTGGAGAACTTATGTAGACAAGACAGCAGAAGCTGATGCCGACGAAGAACTTGACTTATTACCTGATGAGAAAGAAGACGAAATCAGTGAAGAACTTGACGACACGTTTGCTGATGACCTTGACGAAGATTTCAAAGACGAAGAAGATGAGGACGAAGACGACGATGACGACGATGAAGAAGACGATGACGACTTCGACGATATCGACATTGATGATGAAGATGAAGACGAGGAAGAAGACGAAGACGACGATGATGACTACGACGATGAGGACGATGACTAAAAAAATAAAAGCATAAGATTTTCTTATGCTTTTTTGTTACAAATTTTTTCTTAAACAATATGTTCTTATTATATGAATAAAAAATCAGCCAATAGGCTGATTTTAATTTTTATCCACTTCGCTTGGACCTATCTTATCAAGTAGTTTTACAACACTAGAGTATATAGGGTAAGAAAGCAATACGAGAACGATTATAAACAACCAGTTCTGGAAGCTTGGCATTGTGAACTCAAAGAATGTGAATGGTATGAATGCTAGGGCAAGAATACATAGGATTGTAACTCCAGCAAACATGATTCCTCTGAATACGTCGAATGGTTTACATACATTCATCAATACGAGTAATCCTGTAAAGGTAACTGCGAAAGCAGCCATTGTTTCGTATTGTCCGTTTGTTCCCATAATAAGGTCAAGCAAGAAACATGCTATCATACTCAAGGTAAACACAATTGCACCCGGCATCGACTTTGCAATAAGTCGTGGCAGGAACTTTCCTTTGATTCGTTCGGTGTTCGGCTGTAATGCCAGACAGAACGATGGGATACCAATAACGAATGCTTCAAGCAATAATATTTGTTTTGTATTGAAAGGATACTCTATAGCCATAATCAAACAGAATATTGATACGAATATAGTAAAGAATGTTTTCATAAGGAACAGAGATGAAGACTTTTGTACGTTGTTAACAACTCTTCTTCCTTCTGCAACAACGCTAGGCATACTTGCGAAGTTGCTATCGAGCAATACCAAGTGACTAACATTTCTTGTTGCCTCTGAACCACTCGCCATGGCGATACTACAATCTGCTTCTTTAAGAGCTAGAATATCGTTGACACCATCTCCAGTCATTGCAACCTTGTGTCCTTTATTCTTAAGGGCTTTTACAAGAATACATTTTTGTTCTGGGCTAACACGACCGAATACGGTGTAGTTTTCAGCAGCCTCAACAACTTGTAATTCTGACATTCCTTCAAGGCTTACGAACAAATCTGCTTTATCAACTCCAACTCGTTTACTTACTTCACTTACGGTAATAGGGTTATCGCCAGAAATGATTTTAATTTGAACACCATTTTCTCTAAACCATTTAATTGTTTCAAAAGCATCTTCACGAATGTGGTCTTCAATAACAATTAAAGCAATAGGATTTCTTTTTATAGGAAGTTTATCATTTTCAATCTTTCCATCACATTTTACTAAAAGTAAAACTCTAAATCCTTTATAAGCATATTGTTTAACCATCTTATCAATGGTGGCGTCTTTTGTCTTTAATAAGAATTCTGGAGCACCAAAAGCGTATGTTTCACCATTCTTGAATGTAACAGCGCTGAACTTTTTATCACTACTAAAAGGCATTATAACGCTCTTTGTGAACTCTTTACTATAGCCAAAGTGAGAGGCTAAAGCCCTTGATGTTTGGTTGTTGTCATTCAAAGCCGTCAACATGGAACCAACTATATCTGTAATTGCATGAGGAGATTTTGTTCCTAATTGAACTACAGTGTTTACTTTCATGGTTCCGTCTGTGATAGTTCCTGTCTTATCCAAACATAACACGTCAGCTCTTGCCAACATTTCTATACTGTATAAGTCTTGAACAAGGGTTCTTTTTCTTGCCAACTTAATAACTCCAGTTGCAAGTGCCATACTTGTCAAGAGGAACATGCCAGCAGGAATCATACCAATCATGGAACCTGCAGTTTTCTTTATTGCTAATTGTAAAGTCAATGAGTTTACGTAAAAGTTGTTGTAGAACATCAATCCACCAAGAGGAATGATGATGAATCCAATACAAAGAATGATAGTTTTCAAACTCTTTAACAACTCACTGTTTGGTTTTCTGTATTGTTTAGCTTTTTCTGCTAACTGAGCAGTATAACTGTCATTTCCGACTTTTTCAGCTCTAGCAATACATTTTCCACTAACAATAAAGCTACCACTTAATAATTTATCCCCAGGTTTCTTCTTAATGGCAACACTTTCACCAGTAAGTAAACTTTCGTTTGCCTCAACTTCGCCTTCAAGAATTTCACAGTCTGCACATATCTGCTTTCCTAATGAGAACATAATAATGTCATCAAGGACAATGTCTGCAACTGGAATATCTCGTTTTACTCCATCTCTAATTACTGATGCCGAAGGTGCAGTAACTAAAGAAATTTTCTCGATTGTCTTTTTTGCTTTTATTTCTTGGAAAATACCAATAGCCATGTTTGCTGTGGTAATTATAAGGAATAATAAGTCGGAGAATGCGCCAACTGCAATCAATGCGGCAGCAACGCCGAAACATAACATGTTAAAGAATGTAAAAATGTTTGAGAAGAATATGTTTGCATAAGTTTTTGTATTTTTGTTTTCGGCTTTATTTGTTAAGCCTTCCTCAACTCTTTTGTTTACTTGCTCGGAAGTTAAACCAGTTTTTATGTCAGCCTTATACCTTTTGATGACTAACTCTTCTTTTTTATTTTTCTTTTCTTTGTTTTTCTTGCCCAATCTAAAACCAATTTTATCAGGCGACAAAATGCGAGGGGCCTTTATCTCATTGCCCTTATCTTGTTTTTTGTTTTTTGTATCTTGTAAGTTTACAACAGGAGTTTCCTCAACCTTTTTCTTATCGGCTGTCTTCTTTGTCTTTTTGGCAGGAGCTTTTTTCTCTGTTGCAACTTCTTTTTTTATTTCTTTTGTATCTTCTTTTTTCTTGGTTGTTGTTTTTGCCATTTTTTCCTCAATAACTACTGTTATTAGTATAATATAACTTTATTATATCATATAAAAATATGATTTACCATTTATTTTGGCATAAAAGTTTACACATTTTCTTTTTAATTTTGACAAAGTTGTATAACGAAAGTAAAAAACAAAACTAAACTAAAAACACAGGAATCCCTTTATTTTATTGCACTTTTTCTTTTTCTCTGATATAATCCTGTTGTTATAAAAAATTTGGAGATAATTATGGCAGATTTAACAATGGACAAACTTGTAGCACATTGCAAAACTTATGGATTTGTTTTTCCAGGAAGTGAAATTTATGGAGGATTAGCAAACTCTTGGGATTATGGTCCTCTTGGAGTTGAACTAAAAAACAACATAAAAAATGCGTGGTGGAAAAAGTTTGTTACTGAAAGTGAATATAACGTTGGACTCGACAGTGCAATTTTGATGAATCCAAAAACATGGGAAGCAAGTGGACACTTGGGAGGTTTTTCTGACCCTCTTATGGACTGTAAATCTTGTAAATCTCGTCATCGTGCAGATACTTTGATTGAAGACTATATCAAAAAGAATAATCTTGACGTTGATATCGCTGGTTGGGAAACCGATAACGCAAAGATGGAAAAGTTTATTACAGATAACAAAATAAAATGTCCAATCTGTGGAAAGAGTGATTTCACACCTATTAGAAAGTTCAACTTGATGTTTAAGACATTCATGGGTGTTACCGAGGAAAGTGCAAACACCATATACTTGAGACCAGAAACGGCACAGGGTATATTTGTAAACTTCAAAAACGTTTTAAGAACAACACGTAGTAAAATGCCTATGGGAATTGGACAAATCGGTAAATCTTTTAGAAACGAAATAACCCCGGGAAACTTCATCTTCCGTCAACGCGAGTTTGAGCAAATGGAGTTGGAGTTCTTCTGCAAACCGGGAACAGACCTTGATTGGTTCGCATACTGGAGAAATTTCTGTAAAGAATGGTTGCTATCTCTTGGAATAAAAGAAGATAGATTAAGATTGCGTGACCATAGCAAGGAAGAGTTGTGTTTCTATAGTAAAGCCACTACAGACTTTGAGTTCAAGTTCCCGTTTGGCTGGGGAGAACTTTGGGGAGTTGCTGACCGTACAGATTATGACTTAACTCAACACCAGAAAGTGTCTGGAGAACCTATGGATTATCTTGACCCAATCACCAATGAGAAATATGTACCTTATGTTATAGAGCCTTCCCTTGGAGTGGATAGAATGTTCCTTGCTAGCTTGTGCAACGCTTACGAGGAAGAAGACCTCGGCAATAATGACAGTCGTGTAGTTTTAAGACTAAAACCATACTTGGCGCCAATAAAGGTGGCCGTATTGCCACTTATGAAGAAGGATTTGTCAGAAAAGGCAAAAGAAATCTATTCTAGAATATGTAAAAGATTTAGAGCCGTATATGATGAGGCTGGTTCTATAGGAAAGAGATATCGTAGACAAGATGCAGTGGGAACACCTTTCTGTATCACGATAGATTACGATACTTTAGAAGATGGAACTGTAACAATTAGAGAAAGAGACACTATGGAACAGAAAAGATTATCTGTAGACGAAGTTATGGAAT
>CAYJCC010000061.1:0-4777 GCA_964368655.1 uncultured Lachnospiraceae bacterium
ATATAATATATATAATATAGGCATTTTTATTGGAGGTTTTTTATATGAAAAAAATTGTGTTAACAGGTGGAGGAACTGGTGGACATGTTATGCCAAACATAGCATTACTGCCATTATTAGAAAAAAGTTTTGACGAGATTCATTATATTGGAAGTAAAAACGGAATAGAAAAAGAGTTGATTCAAAAGTACCCAAAAATATATTATCACGGCATAACTACCGTAAAGTTGAGACGCTCTCTTTCTCTGTCTAATTTATTTATTCCATTCAAGCTTTTATCAGGTATAAGACAATCAAAAAAGATATTAAAACATATTAAACCTAACGTTATTTTTTCCAAGGGAGGTTTTGTTGCAGTGCCTGTTGCGTTGGCACACGGTAAAATTCCAGTGGTTGGTCACGAAAGCGACATGACTCTTGGCCTAGCAAACAAACTGATACTGAAACGCTGTAAAAACATGTGCTGTAGTTTTGAAAAGACAGCAAAAACTATAGGTGAAAAAGGCATCTATACAGGTTCTCCTATTCGTGAAAACCTGTTCAAAAAACAACCAGCGACAATACAGTTCGGAAACTCAAAACCAACTATTTTGATTACCGGTGGAAGCCTTGGCTCTTCTGCAATCAATCATGCTATATGGGACAATTTTGAAACTTTAATCAAAAAATACAACCTCATTCATTTGGTAGGAAGAGGCAAGCTAAATAACAACTTTAAGCACAATAATTATGTACAACTCGAACAAAGCGATAATATGGCGAAACTTTTTCAGAGTTGCGATTATGTGATATCCCGTGCTGGAAGCAACACCGTATTCGAAATAATGGCTCTAAAACTTCCATCTTTGTTAATTCCATTGCCAAAAACCGAATCTCGAGGAGACCAACTTGATAATGCTGAAGAATTGAAGAATAAAGGACTGTGCGAAGTTCTATTTCAAGAGAATATCAGCGAAAAAAATCTCATGTTTGCCCTATCAAATTTAGATAAAAATAAAGATAAAATTAAGAATCTCCTATTCCAAATGGACTTTTCTCAAGGTAATCAAAAAATTGTTGACGTCATTGTATCAAATTCTCTGTGACCTTACCTCTCCAACTTTATCGAAAGTTTATCGAACATATGTTTGACAGATTGCTTATTGTGTGTTATTATCTTGTCATAAAATAACAACTGGAAAATATTTCCAGTCGCAGAGGAAGAAATGCAAACAGACGTTATTTTTGGAATAATGCTTTCGTTACTTAATCGAGGTCCATTAAGTGCAAAATACTTGGCTGAAAAGTATGATATTAGTACACGTACCGTGTACAGATATATCGCTGTTTTAGAAGACAGTGGCGTTCCAATATATTCAAAATCTGGAAAGAATGGAGGCATCTCCATTCTGCACACTTATCGTCTAAATAACTGCTATTTTACGGCAGCCGAAAGGGTTTCTCTTTTGGGGTTATCTCATCTTATTCCCAACGAAAGCATTCGAAAAAGCGTCATTGAAAAACTGCAGAATTTATAGCTATTTTTTTATTCCGTCCAGTGAAACGTTTTCAAAAATATTGTTATCGAACTTGCGTACTAATTTCGATTTATTTTCCATATCAAGATTTGCCCATGAAATAAGTTTATCAAGCAACATTTTATACGAAATACCAAGTGGTTCAAAGAGATAAAATGCTAACGACCCTGGAATAGAATTTAATTCGTTCAAATAAACTTTTCCATCTGCAAGGATAAAATCAAACCTCACCACTCCCTTAAGCGACAATTTATTAAAAAGAAAAGACGCCGTCTCACGAACCTTTTTTGAGTCGTCATCGCTTATGTCAGCAGGAATTTTTCTACTGGCACTTGCCATTCCTTGTTTTTGGTTATTGAGATACTTGTTTTCAAAACTGAGTATTTCATTTTTGGTAACTGGTTCTTCCAGTTCGGAAACAAAAAGTTCATCACCATAGCCCATAACAGCACAGTTTATTTCTCGTAAATTCTTGCAGTATTTTTCTATTAAAACACGACTATCCAACGTAAAACAAAGTTCCAAGGCTTCACTTAATTGCTGCCTGTTTTTGCAAACAGATATTCCAATACTGCTCCCTAAGGTGCTAGGTTTTACTATCATGGGATACTTGAGTTTTTCGGCTAAATCAAGGCATCTTTCACTGTTTGCATAGTACCTGTCTGAATCAAAATCAACACTATCAACGCAATCAATCTTATACCCTTTCAAGAGAGTTTTGAATAGCGCTTTATCACAACTCAATCCACTACCGGTTACGCCAACTGAAGTATACGGAATATGTGCCAACTCAAGCAACCCTTGTATGCACCCGTCTTCGCCTTCATGCCCATGAAAACAAAGAAGCGCAACATCTACCCTTTTATATTTTTTCAGAAAGAATCCCTTTTTATATATGTAGTTAGAATTAGGCAATAATGTAACTTTTTTTGCTGACATAGAAGAGCGATAAAAGTCCATTTTTAATAGATTTTTACCACTTAACCACTCCCCATTTTTTATATAAATGGGTATTATGTTATATTTGCACTTATCTAAATTTTTTATCGCTTGTAAAGCCGTTATAACGGATATTTCATGCTCTACACTATCTCCACCAAATAACACTGCTAGGTTTTTTTTCATCTCCTCTCCTTTACTTATAATTCTCTGGCAAATCGTTTTCTATCAACACGATACTATTTCCGTCCAACAACTTACAATATTGCTTCTGAGCGTCCTTGAAAGAGTTTGCATAGTACATATGGGTTTCGTCAAAGCCAACACTCAACAAACCGGTTTTTATAGCCGTTTTATTGGTATCTTTAACTATGATAACCTCGTCGGCAACCCCTGCAATTTCCTTGCCAATTTCAAAATTTACACTTGCAGATTGTTTTCCTAAATCAATTATTCCTGGGGTCACAATTATCTTCTTTTTAGAGTTATAACCATCCATGACTTCTAAAGCATTTTTGAAGCCTACAATATTACTGTTATAAGCATCATCTATCAAAAGGTCTCCACTCGATAATTGTTTTAATTCCAACCTATGAGCCACTGCACGAATCTTTGCCACCCCTCTTCTTATCTGCAATTCATCTAACCCTAATTTATGAGCAACGGCTATTGCTAATAACAGATTGCTTATATTGTGTCGTCCTAACACTTTTGCTGTAAAATCAACCTTTTTACCGTTCAATCCTACCGAAAAGCAAACTCCCGTATTTGTCATCTGCACATTATCTGCAACAAATATTCCTTCAGTATCTTTCATGTCCGACTTTAGCGACACTCCTACCCTTTCTATTTGACATTCCTCGAACGCTTTCTTACATAAATCATTGTCCAAGTTAAAAAAGGCAGTACCTTTCTGTGGCAGGGAATTCACTAATTCATTCTTTGTCTTGTATACATTTTCTAACGTTTTGAAACTGTTTAAGTGCTGATTTCCAATACTGGTAACTATTCCTATTTGAGGACGAACTAATCTGCAAATTTCGGCTATATCTCCACATTTATAAGCACCCATTTCCACGATAAAAATCTCTTGGTTTGGTGTCATATTGTTAAGAACGGTTTTAGTAACACCCATCGGAGTATTGTAATTTTTTGGTGTAGAAAGTACTACATATTTCTCACTCAATATCATATCTAGAAAGTTCTTTGTACTTGTTTTTCCAAATGAACCTGTTATACCTATAACTAACAAATCGTCTCTCTTTTCAAGCTTCACTTTAGTTCTACACACATAATATTTCTTTATCATCAACTCTATAGGAACAAGAATAAGATTGCAAAGATATATGAGCAGATATCCAATAATAGGCATCAATGTTGGCAAAGAATATAAAAATTGAGGATGCGAATAGGAGAAAACACAAGCCAATGAAAAACCACCTACCAAAACAAGCGAAGATAATGCAAATAATCGCCATAAACGTTTGGTAAGTTTCGGCAACCCGTCTCCACTATCCAAAAAGCAAAAGAACAGAAAAAACATATAGGTTGCTAAAAGGATATAAGAATACCCTACTGAGTAAAAATTTATCAACATACACCTAGTAAAAAAGTATATTAAAAAAAATCCAACTGCTGAAAAAGCAACAGCCCACATAAAATAGCTTTTGAAAAAATGTTTGAAAGTTTTCACCATATTGTATTCATTGAGTTGCAAAATTTTCATGGTTTTTAAGCCCATATTCGCTATCAATGAATAGTTTAATAAAACAATAAAAATCCAGAAAAATATCTGACCGGTTGTTATAATACCCACCTCATTACTTTTTCTTTATATATGATAACTACAAATATTATGTACCTTGTTTTCGAATCGTTTTTACACAATTTAATACTATGCAAAGTTGGCTTTTACTCCTACATAAAGCCGTTTTATTATATATTTATTTTAACATTCTTGTTCTAAAAAATATCTGGTTAGTCGGCAAAAATCTTTGGAATTTTCCAAATATGCAAAGTGCCCACTCTTTTCATACACCACCAAGCCACTGTTTTTAATATGTTTTTCAAAACGTTTTGCCATATAAAGTGGAGTGCTTTTATCCTCTCTACCCCACACCAACAAAACAGGACATTCTACACGTGATAATAAAAAGTCCAAGTGCTGATTTACCACTTTGACAAAAGTTGTTTTTAGTTGTGCAGACAGATTCTTATAATCCTCACTCCCATATTTTTTCAGTCTGTTTGAACTGAGAACATTTTTATTCACCAACCACTTTATGAACTTATATTTTTTTATCTTGAAATAGGTAAAGAAA
>CAYJCC010000062.1:0-4776 GCA_964368655.1 uncultured Lachnospiraceae bacterium
GATATTAAATCGAGTAGAAAAACCTGCAAGATATGTTGGGGGCGAATACAATACTCCAAAATTGCAGAAAGATTGTGTGGTTAGAATGTGTTACTGTATGCCAGACGTGTACGAAGTAGCAATGAGTAATTTAGGAATAAAGATACTTTATGATATTTTCAACAAGCATAAGGGATATGTTGCTGAAAGATGTTTTACCCCTTGGCATGATATGGGAGATGAGTTAAAGAAAAGCAATCTTCCACTTTTTTCGTTGGAAACGAGAACTTTTCTAAAAGATTTTGATATTGTGGGATTTAGTTTGCAGTATGAATTGAGTTATACGAATGTTTTATATATGTTAGACTTGGCACAGATTCCTCTAAAGAGTGCTGACAGAAAAGGTTTAAGCCCTATAATTATGGCTGGAGGACCTTGTGCAGTGAATGTTGAGCCAATCTGTGATTTTGTTGACTTTGTGGTCGTGGGTGACGGAGAAGAGGCAAATATTGAGGCTGCAGAGATATATGAACAGTGTAAGAAAGAAAAAACAACAAAAGCAGAGTTTTTGAAAAGAGTGTCCAAGGTTAGAGGGGTTTATGTACCTTCTTTAGTGACGGTGGAAAATAATGGTAGAGTTTTGAGTAAATTAGACGGTCCTATTACGAAAAAGGCGATAGTTAGCGACTTGAATAATGCACAATATCCTACAAAAGTGTTAGTGCCAAACATAGAGATTATTCATGATAGAGCAGTTCTTGAAATATTCAGAGGGTGTTCTCGTGGTTGTAGATTCTGTCAAGCAGGTTATATTTATAGACCTGTACGAAACAGGTCACAAGAAAAACTATGTGAACTAGCAAAAGAGGTGATAGATAATACAGGATATGAAGAATTATCTTTGAACTCTCTTTCAACGGGTGATTATCCAAACTTGGTATCGCTGATTGATGGAATCAAAAAATCTGTTGGTAAGGATATTTACATGGCGTTACCTAGTTTGCGTTTGGATAGTTTTGAGGGGGAAATAAGTGATAATTCACGAAAGAGTTCGTTGACCTTTGCTCCAGAAGCAGGAACACAAAGATTGCGTGATGTTATCAATAAAAACATTACAGAAGAGAACATTGTTGAAAGTATGAAAAAAGCGTTCAAGCATGGATATAGCAGTGTAAAACTGTATTTTATGATAGGTCTTCCTACTGAAACAGATGAGGATTTATTGGGTATAGTTGACGTTGCCAAGAAGATAAAATGGTTATATAAGGATAATCATATAAGTGGAAAACCTCTAAAAATAACAGTTAGCACGAGTACTTTTATTCCAAAGCCTTTTACACCATTCCAATGGTGCAGACAAATCAATCTTGACGAGATAGAACGTAAACAATCACTTTTGAAGGATAATCTCAAAAAGTTAGGGGTAAATTACATTTATCATGATGGTACAGTAAGTGTTATCGAGGGCGTTTTTGCTCGTGGCGATAGACGGTTAAACAAGGTCCTATTGTCGGCGTATGAGAAGGGTTGTATGTTTGATGGTTGGAACGAGTGTTTCAAGTTTGATAAATGGATTGAAGCCCTTTCCGAAAACGGGTTTACCATAGAAGATTATAACTCTGCAATAGATGAAGAGGCGATATTGCCATGGAGCATGATAGACGTTGGAGTTACTCAGGAATACCTCAGAAAAGAATGGAAAAAAGCACAAAAAGGAGAAACAACCAGAGATTGTAGACAGGGCTGTACTAACTGTGGATTACGAGGTTTGGGGGTGTGCAAATGATAGTAAAATATGAAAAAATAGGTGGGGCAGCTTACCAATCGCATCTTGACATTTTACATCAGATGAACAGAATACTCTGCCGAGCAAAAATAACAGTCGAAAGGTCTCAAGGTTTTAACCCTCACTCATTGCTATACTTTAGTTCACCAATACCCGTTGGTTGTGAAAGTGAATGTGAATACTTCACATTGAGTGTTGAGAATTTTATGCCAGATTTTTGCGACAAGTTTAATGACGTGGCGCCACAGGGAATCAGGGCATTGAAAGTTGGTTCAAAGGAAGTCGATATTGCAAATATTGTTATGGCAGCGACGTTCAGAATAGGGCTTAAGGATACGGGAAACAACTTCAAGAAGATTGTTGGAATTCTTGATAAAGATGAAATTATTATTGAAAAAGTTGTTAAAAAACAATCAAAACCAAGAAATATTAGACCTTTTATCCTTGATATATCCACTGAAAAGGGAAACCTCTTTTTTAAGGTAAAACAGGGCAAAGAGAATTTGCGAACTGATGACTTTCTAAAAATGTTGGTGGACAATAAGATTGTTTCAAATGATGACCTTATATATCCTGTACGCAAAGTGAAAAGTTTTGCATTGATAGATGACAAATATGTTGATGTAGATAAGTGCGTATTTTAAGCATGAAAAAACTCCGAAGAAATTCGGAGTTTTATTTTTTAAGACATTTTATTAAATTGTTTCTCGCCTTTCTTGTGTATGTAAATCCATAGGCCAAAACTAGCCAAGAGATATAATCCACAAATCACCCAGCCCCAATTAAATAGTGACATATATGGGGTTAGTAATGTTGCAACTATGATTCCAGGTACAAGCCCGATAACAAGCCCGAGAATGATACTGATGAAAGCACTTGCACTTTGTTTTACAACGACAACTTCGTTTGTCCAGTGTAGGTTGTAAAAGTTCAAGTTGATTGCCATACCCAATAAAGAAACCAAAATAATTGCTGTGATAACGAGACAAAGCATTCCTACTGCCTCAAGCAATGTGAGTTCAAGAGCGAAGGTTAACAATAAGCAACCTAATAAACTTGGGATTAAGAAAACTATACTATACGCTAAAATTTTTGATAGTGCTATCGTTCTGAATTTTATAGGTAGATTTTTGAGTAGCCAGAAAGTATTTCCTTCGATAGAGAAGGTTGAACTTGTAGGAGACATAATCAATATACACATAGGAACTAAGTTTATTACAAATCCATAACTTGAAAGTCCTGGTGCAATGGTCTGAAAGCCGTTTGGAGTAACCAAAGAAATTATTCCAAAAACAAGCAACAATATAGGACCCATACAAGAGTTCATGAAATACATAGGAGATGAAAAGATTTTCCCAAATTCTTTTTTCATGAGAGCGCCAGTTACAGAATTTACATTTGATTTATATGCCTCTTGTTTTCATTTTGCTGATTTAGCAAACAAATTGTTCAAAGGTTTATACCAGAATGAAATTCCCAACCACATAAGTCCGATTGGAATGATGGAGATGAGTATAAAGTATAAAAATTGTAGCCACTGTAGTTTTCCTACAGCATTTGTTATTAACATTGCTGGGAAATATATACTACTCATTGTTTTGAATGATGCGTTTGCATCGCTTATAACACCGTTCATTATACCATTAAAGTCTTGACTTAAATACATTAAAGCAACTGTGAGACCTATTGAAAATAATATTGTGAAAATTGCTTTATTTCTCATTTTAGACGTTATTAAGTTAACAATAAGAGAGAAAACCATTCCGATAAATATTGGAAAAAGTGGAGTGAGTAAAAATCCTACGATAGCCATTATTAACGCAACGAATGAAAATCCTCCAAATACGAAATACATAACTGATAGAGGAATAAAGAATACGGCTGAAAAAGCCAAACAGAAAATGTATAGGCTAAAAACTTTACTTGCAACAACAGTTGATTGTTTTATTGGTAGGGTGGATAAAAGTTCATAATCTTTTGCTTTGAACAATAGGTTGAAAGACGAAAAGATAACCTGCATAAGCAATGTAACACTAGTGATTATAAAAGCCAACAACAGAAGTATTATTTCCATGTTTACTTCTTGAAGAGGTTTTCCTATTTTGTATCCCAAGAAAGAAATCCAACCAACAAGATACAGCAATAATACACCTAAAAGAGAATAGGTGATGATTGTTTTCTTTTTGCTGCTTTTATTGTCAACATTAAAACCACCAACAAAAAGTTGTAATACATTTATTTTTGTTAAAGACCAAAAATTACTCATTTTCCAACTCCAAGAAAATATCTTCAAGAGATGAGTCTCCTTTGATATCTTTCATGCTTCCGCACTTAATCAATTTTCCGTTTTTAATTATACCAACTCTGTTACATAGTTTTTCTGCAACTTCCAATACGTGAGTTGAGAAGAATATGAGTCCACCATTCTTACAGAAGTCTTTCATAAGTTCTTTTAATAGGTGACTAGCGATAGGGTCAAGACCAACAAATGGCTCGTCTAAAATCAACACTTTTGGTTTTCTAACAAAAGCAGAGATTAGCACGAGTTTTTGTTTCATACCGTGTGAGTATTCTGAAACTTTTTGTGAAAGGTTTTTATCAATGCCAAAAAGTTTTGCGTACTTATCTACTTCTGCCTGACGTGTATCTTTTGGTATTTTATATACGTCGCAGATAAAGTTAATAAATTGAGCGCCTGTCATAAAATTGTAAATGTCTGGGTTGTCTGGTACGTACGCTATAGCGCGTTTGAAAAAGTCTGGCTCGGCCTTGATTGATTTTCCATCAAGGAGAATGTCTCCATTGTCAAAATCGATAATTCCACATATTGCCTTTATTAAAGTGGTTTTACCTGCGCCATTATGACCAATAAATGCAAAGATATCTTTGTTATTTATTGTTAAGGTCAAATCGTCAACTGCCGGTTTTCCTTTTATGTAACATTTTGTAAAGTTTTTTATCTCTATCATATATTCCCTCGCATATTTATATATAAATATATAATATATGAT
>CAYJCC010000063.1:0-4763 GCA_964368655.1 uncultured Lachnospiraceae bacterium
ATATAATAGCATGGTTGAAACAAACCGTGTTTTTTTGCGTCTAAAATTTTATTTATTTTTTAATCTTTAGCGTAATTATCGAAGTAGTTTTGAACTAATACGACAGGCGTTCCTTTATCTCCACTACCAGAAGTCAAGTCGCATAAACTACCAATCAAATCAACGTATCTTCTTGGAGTTGTTCCTAGCGACGACCTATCTGAAGCGCTCTGTTTGGTTTTGTTTTTGATAATGTTCTTTATAACCTTTTCAGCATTTTTAGAATCTTCAGCTGTTAAGGTGTTGTCTACAATATATTTAAGTTTGATTTCACTTGTTGTTCCCTCAAGTCCTTTTGTATAACCAGGGGAAACAACAGGGTCAGCCAATTCCCAAATTCCACCAACTGGGTCTTTGAAAGCGCCGTCGCCATATACCATACATTCAACAGTCTTTCCTGTTCTCTTTTTCATTTCTGCCTGAATCTTATTTACCAAAGCATCAGCGTTTCTTGGAAACAATTTCAATCTGTCTTCTTTACTGATATTGCTACCTAAAAGACCATATTTATCATTGTATCCACTTCCGTTTATGCTTTCGTTCAAAATATCTTCTAAACCGAGAACTTGTTTTGCTCCAGATTCTTGTAAGATAAGTTTTGTAAGTTTTCTAGTGTGAACGTCAGCATTGATTACGTATTTTGTGTATTTCAAAATAGCAGCAGGGTCATTGGCAAAAATAACTTCTGCTTTTCCTGAACAACATTCCTTGTAAAAGTCAACATAATCCACTCCAGTGAAAAGGTGATTGATACTTCCGAAAGTTTTTCTAAACTTTTCTTCAGTGAACACTTTTCTGCTTGGGTCTATACGATGTTTATAAATTGCTTCTTGTGTGATGAGGGGATTGCCTACCTCATCGCTTGGATAGCTTAACTGGATATATATTTTTTTGAATCCTCCAGCAATTGCTTTCAATATGAGAGAAAATCTGTTTCTGCTCAAAATTGGGAAAACAATACCAACTGTATCAGATTTCATCTTGTTCATTACGTCAAAAGATATCTGATCAAGTGTGGCATAATTTTTTTGTGAGATTCCAACTACTGCTTCAGTAATTGCAATAACGTCCTTGTCTTGAATCTCAAACTTATGTTCTTTTGATGCTGCCAAAACGCTGTCTACAACGATTGAGGCAAGGTCATCTCCACTCTGAATTATTGGTGTACGAATACCACGAGTGACTGTTCCAACTAATCTCATAAAAACCTCCAAAATATTAACAATACAAGTATATAATATTTATGAAAAAAACAAAAGCAAAAAGACGCTTGAATAATTTATTTATCTTTATAAAAGTTAAAAATTAGACAAAAATGCTTTCAATAAGCCCCAAACAAAAGAAACTTTTAGCAATAATTTTAATATACAATATCATTAAGGGGTTTATTGGAGGCAAAGATGATATTAAAAAGAACTATAATTTTATGTAATAAAAACGAGAGGTACAATAAGGCTGTCGCCTTTGTAAATATACAGAGAGAGGGAATAAAAACTCAAGCAATATTGAAATGCTACAATTTACAAGGGTTTGCCTCTTTGGTTTTTGGAATATGTGAAGACAACCACCAGTTGATAAAATCTCAATTCAAACCATCTTCATCCGAGACAGTTTTTGACATACATACAAACTTTGATATAAACGGGAATCTTGGTTGTGTCATAGTTGAAGAAACGCCGGACGGCGCTATGCCAATTCTATGGGGAAAGAATGATTGCTTGGACGTTCTGTTCCCAAGCGAAAAATCTTTTGACAGAGATGAGAAGGGCCGTTTCGTGGGGAAGAAAAAAGAGGAGTTGTTTGAGGAGCCAACAGAAGAGGAACTAGACAAACTTATAACTCAAGAATTATTCAAGGAAGATATTGTGGTGGAATCAGTGGCCGTTGAAGAACCCGTAGTTGAAAATGAAATAAAGGCAGAAGAGTTAAGGGACGAGGAAGAACCTAAAAAAGAAATCAAGTTTGAAACTCCCGACCCTGAAACTTTTTATGCTCTCATAAGTGAACAAGTGGAAGAACTATTCAATAAATATCCAGAAGAAGACCGGTTAGAAAAATTGGTTCCACATTCTAAATGGGTAAAGGTTGATTATGAGGGCAAAGGAAAGGAATACGCTGTCGGCTTGGTGTATGACGGCGACGTGCTAAAATATCTTGCGTACGGAGTTCCGTCCAGCAAAGATGCTGAAATTCAAAATGAAATAAAAGAGTACAGTCAGTGGATACCACTCGACCCGACCAGTCTTGATGGAAAAGGCTTTTGGGTAATGTATCAAGACGCAATAACCGGAGATAGTGTAAATGTGTTGTCTAAAGAATTGAATTTTGCTTGATTTATTATATAAGGTATAAAATAATTGACCTTGTTCAATAATTTTGTTATGATAATGACATACTTAAAAGCGTATGAAAATCATACCAAGAGCGAGTGTAAATAAATGAAAAAGATAAGTTCAATTTTAATGATTATGTTTGTTGGCATACTATTGTTGGTAGGTTGTGGAAAGGAAGATGGTTTGACGGAAAATCCAACCACTAATGCCACTGTTGTTTCCAATGGAAGTTCAATAGTCCAAAAAGCAGATTATGTATATTTTGTAAATGGATATATTGCATCTAAAGATTTGACGAATGCAAAAACAGATAATGTTTTTGGAAAGACAACAACAGGTGCGATTTATAGAGTAAAATTGGTTAACGGAAACATTCCTATGGACGCAGACGGAAAAGTCGCAGGGGCAGAAATAGTTGTTCCAAAAGTTGTTGGATTTGAAAACGGTGGCTTTTATATTTTTGGAGATTATATCTATTATGCAACTCCAAACATGGGAAGCGACTCTGCTGGAAATCTATTAAACACTACGGTAAATTTCTGTAGAATAAACATAAACGGGAGTGAAGACACAAACAAAGTTATGGCAGAAGCTGTTAACTTGGGAGAGTCTGGAGTTTGGAAGGCATATTATATCGACGGTAGCGTTTATTTTGTGACTTATGCAAACTCAACCTTGACAAGCATTAAAGTGGGAGAAAAGAAAGGCGAAAGTGTTACCATAGCAACAGACGTAACAAGTGCCACATTGCCAGATAGCAATATATATTCTCCAACAAACAGAGAAAACGATCCAGAATATGAAGGAAAAGACCAGTTGGAAAGTTATAATCAATGGATATATTATACAAAGGCTCAACCGGAAGACTCAACAAAGAAAGGTAACGTTTTATTGAAAGCAAAAGTTGGTAGCGACAGTGCAACCACGCTAGAAGAAACAAATGTTATATATACTGTAAAAGAACAGAAAAATGGATACTTGTTCTACACCAAAGAAAACGGGTTGGTAACAGATTCTCCTGCAATTCTTTATAAAGTGGATATTGCAAACAATTTCATAAACGAAACTAAAGCATGCAATGCTGAATATGAAAACATTTGGGTAATCCAAGGTGGAACAACAACAGCAACTATTATTTATACAGATAGTTTGTTGAAAGCGACCATTGATGGTGGAACGACATATCGTGGATTGGTGAGTGATGCTATAACGGTTACTGGAATTTCAGGTAACCATGTGTACTACTATCATACAGAGAATAAGACATTTAATAGAGTAAACGCATTTGATGGAACAATAACTGTTTTGTATTCTGAGGATGATGATAATGCTTTGGCATTTAACGGTTCTCTGAAGTTTGACGTATTGGCTAACAAAATAGTTACATTTGTGGCCGATGAAAATGGAATAAAGACGTTATGTATAGATACGTCCGGTAGCATTGTAAAAACATATAAAATCGAAATATAAAATAAAGCCCCGAAAAGTTGGGGCTTTTTTGTTCTTTTTTTATTTTCCCTTTACTTTTTGTTGCGATTAAGATATTATATAAAAAATAACAAAAGGGGAATTCATATGGTAAAAAGAAGAAGATTACCTTACAGCGCAGGAGTGCTTACAATCCTATCATCTTTATTGGGGATTGCTTTCTTTGGTTTATATTTTGTTTTTATTGGGGGATATACGCTCGTTATTTTAACGTTCTTTTCTTCCCTTGGCGCAAAGACTTCTGATGGGTTGGGAGAAATTGGAGCAGTATTTGGATTGCTGGGTAGTATGTTCTTGGTGCCAACCATAGTTTCTATTATAGGATTGGTTTTTGGAAGCAAACTTGTCAGAATGTCAAGAACGCAAGACTATTATTATCAACAGGAAAAGAAAAGACTTATTACATACGTTGTGTTCCTTTTGCTCTTTGCTGTTGTTATGGTTGTTTATGGAGTATTCTTC
Organism: uncultured Lachnospiraceae bacterium; assembly: GCA_964368655.1. Classification (GTDB taxonomy): domain Bacteria; phylum Bacillota; class Clostridia; order Christensenellales; family UBA1242; genus CAYJAP01. Next base: position 4,323 of record CAYJCC010000063.1, read on the forward strand.
TTGCTTAGTGGAGCATCAGCATCTTCAACTGGCGACGGAATGGAAGGAATAATAATGCAAATGCCATCGGGATTGATAATTGGACCAGCATATTTGTTATCAGCAATATTGATTATAATTGATTTAGCAAAAAATAAGGTTTTCAAAAAGGGTTTTGAAGCCCCTGTGCCAGAAGTTACAAAGGAACAAGTTGCCTTCCAACCTCAGTTTCAGCCTTATGTACAACAACCACAAATTATAACATTGAAGCCGGGCGAGGAGTTGCCAGAACATCTAAAAGGAAGAGTTGTCCCAGTTGCTCCTATACAAGTGGCTGAAATTGAAAAGGCGAAAGCGCAAACGGAAGCGCCTAAAAAAGAAGAACCAAAAAATGGTTTAGAACAAGATTTAGCAAAGTTAAAAGAGATGTTAGATAATAAACTCATATCTGAAGAAGAGTAT
>CAYJCC010000064.1:0-4695 GCA_964368655.1 uncultured Lachnospiraceae bacterium
CGATAATATAACGCCATGTTTTATTTTTTATTTTTTCTTTGTTTTTGTTTTGGTTGCTGGTTTTGTGGGTTTTTTTGAAGTTTCTTTCTTTATTTCTTTTTCTTCAATCAACTTCATATTTTTATGTCCCAACATTTTTTGTACTCTACGCTGTTTTGTTAGAACTGGGGCTGCCTCAACTTCAATGTCATCAGCACCTATCTTTTTAGAAATTGCTATACCATCTTCAACTCTGTACACTTTTGTTTCAAAAGGATACTCTTTAACTGCTTCCAAATATTTTCTAACTTTTTTATCTTTATTATCTTGGAGATATATCTCCCCGCCATCGTAAAGATATTTAACAGCGATATTGTCAGCGAAAACGAGTCCACCGTTCTTTAATAATCTCTTTATATCTTCAACATAATCTATGTAAAAACTCTCTTCACTATCAAGGAAAATGAAATCAAACTTATCGTCTAAAGAGAATAACGCTTGTTTGGCATCGCCATTTATAACGTTAACTCTATCGAAAAAGCCATACTTTTTGAAATTGTATATTGCTCGGCTTATTCTCATCTCGTCAATTTCAACACAAGTCAACTGGCAATGTGGCAAAGTTGCAAGAATAGCACAAGCTGAATAACCTATACCCGTCCCAATTTCCAATATATTTACTGGCTTATTTTTCTTAAGACATTTTATTAACATCTTCTTTGTTTTTGGTAGAATTATTGGCAAGTATTCCTGACCAATATTTCCCTTTATCTGTTTTAACATATTATTTGTTGAAAGCTTCATTCTTTACCTCTGTTAGTTCGTTTCAATGATTAAAGGAAGGATAACCGGCTTACATCTGTATCTTTTGTTAAAGAACCCTGTAAGTGATTTTTGCAACATATTCTTTACAACTTCCCAATCTTGCATTTTGAAGTTGATATTGTTGATACTTGTCAACATAAATATTTTTGCTTCTTCTTCAATCTCTTTTATTTCTTTTTCATTGTACATTAAACCACGTACAATAACGTTTGGTTCTGAACTAAATACACCACTTGCATGAGATATTGTCAATGTTACTACGCACATTCCTTCTTTAGAAAGCTGTGACCTTTCACGTATAATGTTTCCATCAATCTCGCCCATTCCTGAACCATCTACAAGTATAGCACCTGCTTGGACATTATCCAACAACTTTAAGCTATTTTTGTTAACCGAAATCTTGTTACCAAGTTCTGGAATCATAATGTTTCTAGCTGGCATACCCATTTCCATAGCTAAGTTTGCATGTGCACGTAAATGTCTATATTCTCCGTGACAAGGAATAAAGAACTTTGGTTGTAACAAACTATGGATAAGTTTTAACTCTTCTTGGTATGCGTGTCCACTAACGTGAACCTCTGCCAAACTTTCATAAGTAACTGTTGCACCCAACTTAAACAATTGGTTTACTACTCTGTTTATAGCTTTTTCATTTCCTGGAATAACAGAAGATGAAAGGATAATAAGGTCGTTTTCTCCGATCTCGATTTTTGGAAATTCACCGTTTGACATTCTTGTCAATGCACTTGTTGTTTCGCCTTGAGTTCCAGTAGAAATAATACACAACTCGTTATCAGGATATTTATCAATATTCTTGATATCAATTATGTTTCCCGTGTTGTATGTTAACTCCCCGATTTTAGCAGCAGTTTCACATACGTTAATCATGCTACGTCCACCGAAAGCTACCTTTCTACCATATTTTTCTGCAAGGTTCAACACCTGTTGAACTCTGTGAATATTTGAAGAGAAGGTTGCAAGGAAAATTCTCTTGGTTTTGTTGCCCAAAAAGATTTCTTCTAACGCCATTCCAACTCTCTTTTCGCTCATACTAAAGCCTTTTCTTTCAGCGTTAGTACTGTCGGCAGTCATAACTAAAACCTTTTTCTTTCCAATTTCTGCAAGACGTGCAAAATCCATACCATCACCGTCGATAGGTGTCATATCTATTTTGAAGTCTCCTGTATGGAAATATACGCCAACTGGAGTTGTAATTACTAATGCAAGTGCGCCACTTATACTATGAGTAACTTTCAAAAATTCTATTGAGAAGTTACCTAGTTTGATAACACTCCCTGCTTTTACAGAGTTAAGTTTTGCGTTGTTTATTCTCTTTTCTTTTAACTTGTTTTCCAATAGCGCCAACGTCAATCTGCTTCCGAAAACAGGTGCCTTAATTTTATCGAGCATATAAGGCAATGCTCCTATGTGGTCTTCGTGACCGTGAGTAAGAATTATTCCTTTTATTCTTGCCCTATTGTTGACAAGATAAGTATCGTCTGGGATAACAATATCTATGCCCGGCATATCATCGGACGGAAAAGTAAGGCCACAGTCTATAACGAGGATTTCCCCACCATATTCCAGTGCCAACATGTTCTTTCCAACTTCGCCTACACCACCTAAAAAAGCCAGTGTTAAACTTTGTTGTTTATTATTCATTTAGTACCTCCATTTTTGCAACATTGTTTAGTATATATAAGCACACTCTGGGTGTGTAAATATCATGTTCATAAAACCTATACTCACTTGCGTGATATAGGAAATTTTATTTAGTTTATATCTTAATTATTACCATAAAGGCAATAGAATTAACTAACTATTATGCGAATTATATCACATAATTGAGAAATAATCAAGAGATTAACTACATAATGTATTTAATATCTTTTTTTCTGTCTGTAAGTTCAACTTTTTTAGGTTCAAATATGGTTTCTGAATCAGTATAAAATCTTATACCTCTTGCAGTATAGAATGATACCATTTCAAAGATAGCAAACAAAACATACGATGCTGGTATTGTAATTAACAACCCAACTCCAAAACTGAATACGGCAGCAAAAGCGTTCACAACAGTAACGGTAAGAACCATAGCTATTGCCGTTCCGAAAGTTTCCCAAAATCTTCTTCTTATTACTCCAAACCCCTTAAATAACGCTGGATATGTTCTAGCCTTTATTACAAACAAAGCAGGCATCCAACCACACAGTAATGCCGTTTTTAGAGATATCAAAATAATGAAAGCAAGAATGATTAAGAAAGGTGCAATAACATACATTGCCCCACCAACTGATATCAATAAAGCCATGTAATATAAAATAACTGCTATCAACGCTGTGAATGGTAGAGAAACGGTAAGTCTTGCAAGTTCTAGTTTTGTTGCTTTACCAATGTTAGTAACTATACTGTTTACAAAAGGTTGTTTGATATTGTTACTCATAGAGTTGTATAAAACACCTCCACAGATAACGCTATATAAACCTTTTAAGAAAGAGCCTAAAATTACAAGCACAAACACAAACAATATGATGTAAACGAGCAACTGCCCCATATTATCTCTCATTACAATAAAGAAATCTTGTGCTAAATCTCGCACATTAGCAAATAAAGCAGATAAATTGAGTTCTTGGAAAAACGATTTGAATATATCTCCAAAAGTTGAGAACAGTCCTTCATTCTTAAGAACATTTATAATAGGGAGTGCTGTTGCATAGGTCAATCCTCCCACAATTCCACCGATTACAAGAAAATAAAGCATAACCTTCCAGATTAAACTTGCACTTGAAAACAATATTCTAAATGAGTTTTTGTACATCATGTGGATTCTTCCTCTAAATAACTTAGTACAAGTATTATACCCCATTTCTTTAGTCAATGCAAATAAAAAGCCGAAAGCAATAAAAGTTTTGTCTAACAAAAAAGACAGGCCTTATGCCTGTCCTTTACTGAATTATTTATCTTTTGGTTCTTCGTCAGACGAGTCTTTATCAACCTCTTCTGTTTTTTCCTCTTTACCTATGATAGAGTCCACTCTAACATCGGAAGGAATTGTTGGTGCACTGATTACACCAAACACAACAAGTAATCCACAGATTGATGTCACTATATCATTGATAATGGCCTCATCAAAAGCAAAGCCATACGCACGTGCAAATGACTGTATAACCAGCCCGATTGCACCCCCAACGCTTATCCAAAAACTATAACTCTTCAGTTTATTAGAAATTTGTTGCTTCATTATACACCTCCACAACAGGTTTTTCTTTCATTTTTGTGACCTTTGGTTTCATTGACTTTGTGAGTTCTTTGACGTCATCTTTTATTTCGTCGACGTCTTCTTTGATAGAATTGACCACTCCTAAAGACTTGTTAAGATTTGCGATAGTATCTTGGTACTTCGATTCTCTCTTACGACTGTCTTTAAGTTGAAAGATGAGCAGTCCCATAAAGAGAACTGCCCATATTCCATTTGATATAGCCAAGTTAAGTATCTTATCCCACATGGTTCTGCAACCTTGTTAGAATGGTGCTCACATCGTCTCCCAAGTCATTTTTTAACTTAGAATTTTTTGACAGAATTTCCGATGCTGTCTTATAGTCAAACCTTTTCAGAAAACTATATGTTGTTTCCACCAATTTTTCATGGTCGAAATCTTCTTTCTTTTCAGGTTCTTTTCCTGATACAAGGTCAAGAAACTCTTCCTCTTCGGGATTGGTTTCTTCAGACTGTTTATCTGCCAGTTTTTGTTCAACTTCAGCAATCTTTCCAGACATTATTTCAACAAGTTTTCCCAAGTCTGACATTTTTTTCAGATCCAATTTTTGAGCCGCTTCAGACTGTTGTTTTTTATTCTCTTCAAACTGACATTCAATCATTTTTTTTGTTTTTTT
>CAYJCC010000065.1:0-4616 GCA_964368655.1 uncultured Lachnospiraceae bacterium
GCCATTACTTCACCATAAACTTTATTCTATTTTTATATTAACACAAAATTAGCTGTATTCAAAACAAAAAGCCAACCCTCTTATCTATATTTACAATTTTTATGGTAAATAAAAAAATTGAACACTTGCGTGTTTAAGAAATACAGAATTGAGACACCTTCGGGGACTCGCCTTTCAGCGAGATGAAATCGAAGCGTGCAGCCGGACAAACTGCAAAGCAGTTCCGGGGTTGGAGCCCCAAAACAACAAAAAAAGTGGCATAAGCCACTATCTGGTACACCTTCGGGGACTCGAACCCCGGACAAACTGATTAAGAGTCAGTTGCTCTACCAACTGAGCTAAAGATGCACACGTCTTTATTAAAAAAGACCATTCCAAAAAGGAACAGTCATATTATATAATGATAGAAAGCTTTTGTCAACATTATAATAAACATTTTTTTAGATAATTTTAAGTGCAATTAAAGGCAGTTTTAGATTATTCACACCCCACCATAAGACATTAACAAGCCTTCTTTTTTTGTTGCCAGAAGACATCAAATAAAAGCTTATATTTTGTCTAACTGTATTCAAAAATCTAGATAATGAGCCTAATCTGTGATAACTTTTCACCGTTCCACCGTCCATTTTTTGAATCGACTGTCTTAATAAAATTTTGTTTACTTTTTTTTCTAACCTCTTTTGTATTTTGTCCGCTTTCAATAACAATAAAAAGTAGAGTCTGAGTTGCTCGCCACATTCAGCGTCATTGTTGATTATATGTATTTTCACAACATTTCCCTCCTTCCTTTATTTTTTATAAAACGTCCTCCTTTTTTTGTTACCAACATTATACGATGCAGAAATACAATTTCCAATACAAATATGCAAAAAAAGTGCCTTTTGAAAGCACTTTTGACACAACAATTGAATTTCCGACAACAATCTACAAAAAACTATATTCTATTACATGTTCAAAATCTTCAATATTATGAAATCCAACGCATTTTCTTTGTCCTGAGTTCCGTTTTTAATGCCGAACTCCATATCGGAACAAATTTCAACGATTTCTTTCAAGTTAATTTTCTTAAAGTTTCTTGCTTGTTCAGCATACTTGGAAACAGCATATTCTTTAACGCCCAGTTCAGCCGACAATTCTTTTCTATCCATATTACTAATAGCTACAAAGAACAACCTTCTAAAGTGAGAATAAATCAAAGGCATCAACGATGAAGAAACATTTTTCTTTTCTTTGAATTTATCTAAAATTGAATATGCTTTTTTTGCATCTCTTTTTGCTAGCGCCTCAGATAACTCAAAAATTTGATATTCCACATTCTTGTTAACCACTTTATCCAAGTCTTCTTCCACAATTTCTTCTCTATCTCCCACAAAACTAGACAGTTTTGATATTTCCGTGGTTATTTGCATCATATCCGACATACAATATTCATTCAACTTTTTAGCACATGGCTTGGAAATTATTTTTCCGTTCTTCTTAAACTCTACAGCAATATACGTAAGAACAAAGTCTTCACTCAATTTATTACAATCTACCACCACAACATTTTTGGCTGAGGTTAACACCTTATTCTCTCCTGCTGAAACGATCAAAACACTTGAGTTTGATGCATTTTCGATATAGTCTAAAAGTTTCTTTTCATCTTTTAGGCTATCTATTTTGGTAGACACGTTAACGTACACCACTTTACGTTCACACATGATAGGCATTGTTTCCAGTGCCTTAACAACATTACCCGAGTCAATGTCCCCTTCTATAAATCTTATATAGTTAAGTTCAGGCATCACAAGGTTACAAGCATCGGTTATAAGTTTTACAGAATAATCCAACAAAAAAAGGTCTCTTCCTGTTAGAAGATACACGTTATCAATTTGAGTTCTCAACCTCTTTTTTAAGTCCGCAAAGTTTATTGTTTTCATATTTTACATTGTACCAAATCATAAGCTCAAAGTAAAGTTACTTTTATATCTAATCGAAAATTCCTTTTCACTTTCAACAGATGAGTTCCCGTAAGTAAAAATATTATCCACATTCAAAAGTTCGTCCATATTCTCCACAGAACTCTTATTTACTATAACGTTTTCAAAAGTTCCGTCCCACCACAAAGAAACATTGCTTAATGCGTTTGCCGTTGCTCTATTCTTAAGCAACAATGTATCTGTGTCATTGTCGCTTACAACAACTCCGGTAGCCCTTTCATAGTAATAATAAGCCTGAAGAGAATAGCCACATATTTCTGTCGATTCATTCTGACTGATAAACCCAACATTTTTACATTTGATTTGCTCTACCAATATATCATTCACCTCTTCTTTAACACTTGCAAACATTACCGTCTTTACTTCATACTCGTCCACAATTCTATTTATATAATCAACATCCCGAAGAGAAACTTCATAAACAACTATCGCATCTAATCTGTTCACATTTACACTCATCAAGAAAGAATCCATATAATTATTATCTGAATCGCCCAGACCAACAAGAACTCTTTCATCATCTTCATTTACAAAGAGCGCATAGTTTGTTCCCGATTGATAATTAAGGTAAACTTCTCTGGAAGAGAACTTGGCTGGAATGTTTATTACAATCAACATAACACAAACTACAGTGGTCAACAATGCCACAATGGACCTCTTCACTATTTTATTACCCATGAGAAAATGTATAAGATAAATGGCAATAAGTAGTATCACTATGACAATAAAACCTATTTTAAATACAGTAATTACATTATACGGCAAACTGGATACTCCATTTGCAATCAGTTTAATAAAGTGTAACATTGCATCTGGAACTACCAACAGTGCACCCATAAAGTTAAGAATAAGTCCTAGACAAACAATTACAAACAGCAGAGAATAAGCAACCGAGAATACTGGTAAAACTATTAAGTTTGTAAAAACTCCCAACAATGCAAACTCATTAAAGTAGTTGAGGGATATGAGTATGACAGCAATGTTTGTGGAGATGGAAATCGCAAGTCCACTTGCAAAGCCATCGGTAAATCTTGCTTTGGTTTTTAAGAAATTAGTGATATCTGGCGCTAAAGTTATTATGCCAAACACGCTAGCAAAAGAGAGTTGGAAACCAACGTTTAGTAAACTGAATGGGTTTGCTATAAGAATCACCAATCCAGCAAAAGACAATGTTGACAAACTATCGTATTCAAAGCCGAATAACATTGCGAACAACAGAAGAACAGACATTACACTTGCTCGGACGACGCTTGGAGTAAAACCACAGAGATAACAATACAGCGCTAGTACTACAACCATGATTGAGAGATTAACATACTTGTTGACTTTGCATTTCTTTAGGACAAAAGATATTAGCGCTACCAAAAATCCAACATGTAAACCAGAAACTGCAAGGATATGAGCAATTCCACTATATGAAAAAGCTGTTCGGATATCTGGGTCCAGTTCACTCTTATCTCCAAACAGCACAGAATACGCTATCCCAGCATTCTGCCCGTTCATGTTTTCAATCAGTAGGTCTTTAGTTTTGTTTCTGACACTCTCATCAAAATGAACTTTATTATTGAGCACTTGCAAGTTTTCCAATCCGTAAAAATAATAGACTGTTCCATTCGTAAATGCAGTGTATCCTTCTTCAATTTTTGCACTATTTACTTCCGATGTGAAAGATATAACGTCACCAAGTTTCAACTCGGATTCCGTATACGCATATACAAACCCACCCGATTTTAGTTCAAAACGATTATCAACAGTATTAACCGTAATGTCACTTATTTCATATCTCGTGGTTGCCCCTGCCGTTGTTCCATCATCAACAACTCTGGCAGATACTTCAACCACAGTATCGTCAAAGTCAACATAATTATCATATCTGTTAAACCAAAGCATGAAACAACCTATACCGATAATAAAACAACAAAGACCACCAACTATTGCAACTTTGTGTTTGGACAGGTTCTTCGCAATATTCGAAAATCTATTTTTGTATTCTTTTGTGCTTTTATAGACGAAACATAAAATAAAACAGGTCAATAGTAATACGGCATATATACACGAGAATATTAAGACACTGCCCGTGGTTGCTTTCCATATTGCATTCTGCAAAGAATACATGAAAGCAATACCAAACATGACAGACACGAAAAAGACAAACAATGGTCTAATGTTCATAATTCTTTTTGCCATATTTAGCTGTTGTTCCTCATCTTTATTTTCCATGCCTATTCCTTTACCAAAACATTCTAACAAATTTTGACATTTTTTTACAACATTTTTATAAGGGTTTCATGGAATAAATTATAATCTTTTCCACAAACTATAAAAAACTATAAAGGAGATTTGAATATGGCACAGAAATGCGTATGCGGAACAACACAAAAATGTGGTTGTTATACATGTTGCAACTGTGGAACAAGAGTGGATTTAGACAAAACAGAAGTTCTTCCACCATGTCCTACATGTGGCAACCCAACATTTACTTATTGTGAGTAAAAGAAAACACGCCATGCGCGTGTTTTTTTGTTGCCAAGTAGGAAAAATAATTGTGTAATATTGTTCTTTATGATATCATATATTATATACTTATATATAAATATGCGAGGGAATATATGATAGAGATAAAAAACTTTACAAAAT
>CAYJCC010000066.1:0-4526 GCA_964368655.1 uncultured Lachnospiraceae bacterium
TCAATAAACAACGTCCAGAATATGAAATACACATTGCACCATGCACAAATGCTTCTAGTTCTATTTCCTTTGGTAAAAACTTGCGAATTTCTTTTATTTCTGTGATACTCAATTCTCTAGCGAGGACAATTCGAGTAACGCCCATTTCTGCGAAAAATTTAGCGCTATATTTGTTTACAACGTTTGCTTGAGTGGAAACGTGAATTTGCAATTTTGGTGCCTGTTCTTTAATAAAAGAAATTACTCCGACGTCAGAAACTATTACGGCGTCAACACCTGCCTTATATAAAAACTTTACATATTTCCCCAATATTTTGAAATCATCATTATGTGCGATAATGTTTACGGTCACATATGCTTTTGCGTTATGTGAGTGGCAAAATTGCACAGCCTCTATTATTTCCTCTTCAGAAAAGTTGTCAGAGAAAGCGCGTAAACCATATTGCTTACCGGCAAAATATACGGCATCTGCGCCAAAGTATGTTGCTGTTTTTAATTTTTCCATATTTCCTGCTGGACTTAAAATCTCAATGTTTTTCATATTGTTATTCCTTCATTTTACTTTTTTAGCGACGAGAACTGATTCTCCAATAGGGTGAATGACCGTCTCGAAATCTTTATCGTCCTGAATTGCCTTTATAAATTTTCTTAAGTTGACAACGAATGTTCGGTGTTTGTGAATAGGGTATTCGTCGGAAAGCACTTTTCCAAGAAAGTTGATATCATCTGCAACCAATAATCCGTTAACAGAGAGCAGGTTTTTTAGATAAGGCAAATATTTTATATATTGTCCTTTCGGACCGTCAAGAAAAATAAAATCATACTTTTCTTTTTGGTTTTCTTTTTCTAAAAACTCTTTTGCGTCCATTTTTAGTATAGAAACTCGCTTTTCCACACCAAACTCATGAAATGTGTTGGTTGCGATAGCAAGACGAGAGTCATCTATTTCTAAAGTTGTGAGGGTGGCAAAAGGGGAGTTTTTTAGCATGAGTGTTCCAGAATAGCCAATGGCTGTTCCAATCTCCAATATTTTTTTAGGCTGTACTGATGCTACTAAGTTTCCTAAAAAGTTTGCCATTGGAGGAAGAATGACAGGGATAAACTTTTCTCTGGCATACTTTTCAACACTGGATAATTCTGTTACGTATTTATTTTCTTTATTCATTTGAGTCTAGTTCTTCTCCGTCTTCATCGTCTGGAAGGATAACCTCTGGGAATAGAGGGGTTTCTTTAGAGGTTGGCAATGCTTCCACTCTGTTTAACTTAGATTGGATATTTCTGGTTTTGCTTTCAGCCAGTTGCATATTATTTGCGACTTCTTGTAATTTTTTATTGGTTTTTGATAACAAATCTCCAAATTTACTAAACTCTGTCTTCACGCTACCCAATATCTTCCAAACCTCACTGGTCTGTTTTTCAATAGCCAAAGCCTTGAATCCTAACTGTAAACTGTTTATGAGAGCCGTTAAAGTTGTTGGACCGGTGACAGTTACGCGATAATCTCTTTGCAATGTTTCGCATAGAGAAGTATTTTTTAACACTTCGCAATACAAACTTTCAGTTGGCAAAAACATTACTCCAAAATCGGTTGTAAATGGAGGGTCTATGTATTTGTCTCGTATATCCATTGCATATTTTTTAACGCTCTTTTCAAGTTCCTTTCTTGAATTTTTGATTTCTAATATATTGCCTTCCTCTTCAGCATCAACTAAACGCTGATAATCTTCGATAGGAAATTTACTGTCGATAGGCATCATTACTATTTGACCTTCAACCTTGCTTGGAATTTTTATGGCAAATTCAACGAAATCCTTACTACGTCTTTTGATTTTTACGTTTTTTGAATATTGTTCTGGAGTAAGAAATTGTTCAAGAATGTTTCCTAAATATACTTCTCCCCATGAACCACGTGCTTTTACGTTGGTCAATACTTTTTTCAGGTCTCCAACACCAATAGCGAGAGTCTGCATTTCACCGAGACCTTTGTAAACGTTTTCTAATTTATCACTAACAAGCTTGAAAGATTCGCCCAAACGTTTTTCCAAAGTGTCTTGCAACTTTTCGTCTACAGTGAGTCTCATTTTTTCAAGTTTTTCTTCATTGCCTTTTTGAATCAGTAGAAGTTTGTCTTCAACTGTTGCACGAATTGCTTCAAGTTTTTGTTCATTTGTGCGTGAAAAACTATCAATTCTATTTCCAAGAACGTTGTTTATTTCTTCACGAGTGTTTTTTAACTGTAAAGATATTTCTTCGCGTATCTCTTTTGATAAATCTTTGTTTTGCCCTTGAGGCTTTTTTGCTAAAACAAAAATTAAAGCGATAATTGCCGCTAGAGTAACAACGGATAAGATTATAATTAAACTTAATTCAATGGCTCCCATTTTATCTCCTAAAAAAAGATTTTGTGATACTTTATTGTCTGTATTATATCACAAAATCTCTCTTTTGTATAAACTTTTATTACATATATAGGTTGCCGTTTGGAAAATTTGGTTCAGACGTTATACACAACCCCAATGCTTTTAACGAGGTCTCTTCTTGTGGGTGGAGAATGTGGGAAGAGTGTGCGTCGCAGAACTTTAACTTGTGCAACTGCTCAAACGCCTTTTTTGCATTTTCATCAAATGAAGAACAAATGGATAATGCAACCAAAGTATCTTTTAAGTCGAGAGTCTTGCAAGGGTGACCAAGAACATCTGTTTTTAGTAACACAATAGGGTCGAGAATGTTTTTGGAAATCAAAAGTATTTTGTCGGGTATTCCTGCCAATGATTTTAATGCATTGAGAACGGCTCCAGCACTTGCAGATATAACACCTCTGTCTTTTCCTACAACGATTTTTTTGTCTGGTAATTCAATAGCGACTATTGGTAATCCATATTTTTTAGTTGCCACATTTGCTTCAACTGTAACTTCTCTAAAACTTTCATTTAGTTCTAGTTCACTCATAAGCATTTTGCTACGCTCTACAGTATCTTCTCCAGTCAATCCCTTTTTATAGTCACAGCAAGAATTGTAATATCTTCTTATGATTTCTCGTTTTGCCGCATCTCGTACAACTTTATCGTTGACAATGCCAAACCCAGCCATATTAACGCCCATATCTGTAGGGGATTTGTATATATCTTTTCCAATTATCTTCTTTAAGATATTTTTCAAAATAGGAAAGGTTTCGAGGTCTCGGTTATAATTGACTGTCACTTTCTCATATGCGTCATAGTGGAAATAGTCTATCATGTTTACGTCTTTCAAATCGGCAGTTGCTGCTTCATATGCAATATTAACAGGGTGTTTTAACGGTAAATTCCATATAGGGAAGGTTTCAAACTTTGCATATCCAGCCTTCCTTCCATTTTTATATTCATGGTACATTTGTGATAAACAGGTAGCGAGTTTTCCACTACATGGGCCAGGTGCAGTTACCACAACAATAGGCCTGCTGGTTTCAATAAATGGATTTGCACCATATCCCTCATCACTAACCATTTTATTTACATCGGAAGGGTATCCCTTTGTAAATTTATGCACGTATACTTTCTCTCCACGTCGTTCGAGAGATTTTTGGAATTTTATAGCAGATGCTTGTCCGTCAAAGAGTGTTATTACTATTCCACTAACCAACAATCCCAATGAACGGAAAGTGTCTATAAGCCTTAACACGTCTTGATCATAACTGATACCATAATCAGCACGAACTTTTCTGCGCTCAATATCTTTTGCGCTTATACATATAATTATTTCTGTTTGGTCTTTCAACTCTTGCAATAATTGAATTTTGCAGTTTGGATTGAAGCCGGGTAAAACTCTAGCGGCATGGAAGTCATCGAAGAGTTTGCCACCAAATTCCAAATAAAGTTTTCCGTCAAATTGTTTTACTCTTTTTAGAATGTTTTCTTTTTGTTTTTTTAAGTATAAATTTTTGTCAAAACCTATTTCCATATATTGCCTCCAAAACATAATCAGTATAACAAAGTATGCCAAAAAACAACAAACAAAAGGAAGACAAAAAAGACGGTTTGGATATCTTCCACAATCTTGAATTTATATTGAAGAAATCTTCAAATTTAAGTTGTAGAAATGCTAAAAATATGGTAACATTCTAAAAAGGCCACCCATATAGGTGCCCTTTATTTTTTATAAAAAACCACAATATATTCTACTTTGCGAAATTTTTTTTACAATATATGGGAAATATATATAAAAACAGTTGACTATGGAAAGGATTGATTATAGAATGTGAAAAAAAGGAGGATATAAAAATGGCAATCGCAAAAAAACCAGCAGCTAAAGCAGCCCCTAAAAAGGCAGCCCCAGCAAAGAAACCTGCAGTAAAAAAGGCAGCTCCAAAAGCAGCAGCTAAACCTGTAGCAAAAGCAGCCCCTAAAAAAGTTGCTCCAAAAGCAGCAGTTAAACCAGCAGCTAAACCAGTAGCAAAGAAACCTGTAGCTAAAAAAGCACCTGCTAAAAAACCAGCAGCAAAGAAGTAATAACAAAAACACGGCATCGCCAACTTGCTAATATAATAG
>CAYJCC010000067.1:0-4523 GCA_964368655.1 uncultured Lachnospiraceae bacterium
ACCTAGTATTATATATAAAAATTTAGATAAAAGCAAAACAATTTTTTTATTTTTGAGGAATTTATGCAAAAAACAGACAATATAGAAGAAAAAGATGCTTTCTATGATGGAAAAAGCAAAATCATTGTGCTACCCGAAGCAGGTTTTTCCGAGAGAATAGTAAAAGCGGGGGTGCTTGCTGCTAAAAGAAAAATCGCAAAGATTGTTTTTCTAGTAAAAGGTAACGAACTAAAAGATTATAACTTTGATGGAAGAACGATACGTGTTGTAAATATCAAAAAAAGCGATTTACGACCAGCACTTGCCAGTGCCTTGCAAGTAAAGAGAGCAAGTAAGGGCGTTACCATTGAACAAGCCCAACAAATGATAGATAATCCAATCTATTTTGGAACAATGATGGTGGAACTTGGATTGGCAGATGGTTTGGTATGTGGAGCAGAGACTTCAACGTCAGATAGTTTAAGACCTGCATTACAGATTATAAAAGGAAAAGATGGCCAAAAGATTTCATCGTTCTTCCACATGACAAAGGATTCTAAAAACTTATTATTCGCAGATTGTGGATTGATGGAAAATCCAACAGCCGAAGAGTTATGCGATATAGCTTATCAAAGTTATGTAAGTGCGAAAACGGTTTGTGGAATAAAGAACCCACGTATTGCATTCTTGTCTTATTCTACTAAAGGCAGTGCAGAAGGGGATTCTCCACAAAAAAGCAGAGAGGCTTATGAGTTGTTTGCAAAGAAATATCCTAATATAATTGCAGATGGAGAACTTCAGTTAGATGCAGCAATAGTTCCAAGTGTGGCAAAATTAAAATGCCCAAAGAGCAAGGTCGAGGGTAAAGCAAACATTCTCATATTCCCAGACTTGCAAAGTGGAAATATCGGATATAAACTCACACAAAGATTTGGTGGATTCTCTGCAGTTGGACCAATATGTCAGGGATTAAATAAGCCAGTTAACGATGTTAGCCGAGGTGCTAGTGTCGAGGAGATTGTTTCGGCAATCAATATAACAAAAATACAAACAGGAGTGAAATAAACATATGAAAATACTAGTTTTGAATGCGGGAAGCAGCACAGTAAAATACCAACTTATAGACATGAAAAATGACAAGGTTCTAGCAAAAGGAAGTGCTGAAAGAATCGGAATAAAGGCATCATTTGTTTCTTATAAAACAGATAGTGTTAAAGAAGAAATAAAGGTAGATATGCCAACTCATAAGGAAGCAATTGAGATTGTCCTTAATTTACTTACAGATGAAAAGAAAGGCGTTATAAAAGATATTCATGAAATATCTGGATTCGGTCACAGAATCGTGCAGGGTGGACCTTACCACTTTGACAGTTGTATAGTTACCGATGAGGTGTTGAAAGACCTCAGAAAGGTTGTGGACTTTGCACCTTTACATACCCCTGCTCATATTATGGGCATTGAGGCTTGTCAAAAAGTTGCAAAAGGAATCCCAAACGTTGTTGTGTTTGATACTGGATTCCATAGCAGAATGCCGGAACACGTGTACAGATATGCTATTCCAAAAGAAGATTATGAAAAATATCACATTCGTAGATATGGAGCGCATGGAACAAGCCATTTCTTTGTTTCTCGTGAATGTGCAAAATTGTTAAACAAACCAGTTAAAAAGATAAAGATTATTGTTGCTCACTTGGGTAATGGTTGTAGCATGACAGCAATAAAAGATGGCTATACGTTTGATACAAGCATGGGATTGACTCCACTTGAGGGATTGGTTATGGGAACTCGTTCAGGAGATCTTGACCCAGCCGTTGTTGGTTTCTTGGCAGAGAAAAAGAAAATGACAGCACAAGAAGTTATTACTTACCTCAACAAGAAGAGTGGAATGTTAGGATTGAGTGGTGTTTCCAGCGACCTAAGAGATATTGAAGATAACTTGGACAACCCAGATTGCAAGTTAGCTCTTGATGTCATGGCATATCGTATTAAGAAATATATTGGAGCATACTATGCAGCTCTCAATGGAATAGACGCTATCTGCTTTACAGCTGGGGTTGGCGAAAACGATAATATTGTTCGTGAAAGATCGCTTTCTCAATTAGAGAGTCTTGGAATTATTTTAGACAAGAAAAAGAACAAAAATTTCAAACGTGGTCAAATCAATGACTTGACAGGAAAGGGTAGTAAGGTAAAAATATTTACTATTCCAACAAACGAGGAACTTGTTATTGCTCAAGATACTCAAAAACTTATAAAGAATATAGTTAAAAAATAGTAAAAATTTCAATTTTACAATTTACAAAGACGATTTTATGTGTTATACTTGCACGTGTAAAGAAAAATAGGAGGTGGAAAAGTGGCAGTACCTAAAGGTAAAGTTTCTAAGGCAAGAAAGAATTCAAGAAAAGCAAACTGGAAAGTTTCAACACCTTCTCTAGTTGAATGTCCTCATTGTCACGAATTGAAAAAACCACATGTTATCTGCAAGAAGTGTGGATACTATGATGGTGAAGAAAAAGTAGTCGTAGACAAGAAGAAAGAAGAAAAGGCAGCAAAGTAAGTCTTAGATAATAAATAAAATTAGCGAACGAAAGTTCGCTTTTTTGTTGTGTAAAAAGGACTTATTATGGTACAATAATACATATCCTATTAAAGAGAGGAAAACATGATAAAAATTGTTGTTGATGGATTTGGTGGAGATGAAGCTCCAAAAGATGTTGTAAAAGGTGCAATAAAGGCTACAAATGTAAATTCCGAATTGCATGTTGTTTTAACTGGAAAAGAAGAAAAACTTCTTGAACTTTTGACAGAGTACAAATACGACCCTTCAAGATTTACCATTATAGACGCTCCTGAAGTTATAGAAGTAGACGCTTCTCCAACTGTAGAGTTCAAAAATAAGCCAAACAGTTCACTTGTTCGCGCTTTTGATTTATTAAGAAAGGAAGACGACGTAGAGGGATTGGTTAGTGCTGGTTCATCTGGGGCAGTATTAACAGGTGGATTCTTTAAGTTGGGAAGAATTAGTGGAGTAAGTAGACCTGCTTTTTGTCCAATGTTGCCTACTCGTAAAGGAAATGTTGTTTTGCTTTGTGACAGTGGAGCGAACATTGACTGTAAACCAGTCAATTTAGGTCACTTTGCAGTAATGGCAAGAGAATATGCAAAGATTATATTTGGTATTGAAAATCCTCGTGTTGGATTGTTGAATATTGGTACAGAGGCCGAAAAGGGTAATGCTGCAACAAAAGAAGCGTATGAGTATCTTTCAAAAATAGACGGTATTAACTTTGTTGGGAATGTTGAAGGACAAGATATGATGAACGACAAGTGTGACGTGCTTGTTACAGATGGTTTTGCTGGAAACATTGCATTAAAGAGTGCAGAGGGAAGTATGAAACTTATGACCACTATGTTAAAGAGAGAAATTAAATCTTCTTTCTGGGGCAAGATAGGTGCTGTTACTTTCATGAAGAAACCTCTTAAGACGTTCAAAAAACATTTGAAAGAATATACCGACAAAGGTGCGTTATTGTTAGGGTGTAAGAAGTTGGTTGTTAAAGCACATGGCAACAGTGATGAAGATGTGTTCTGCGATACTATCTTGCAAACACTACAAATGGCAAAGGCAAACCTTTGTGAAAAGATACATAATAGTTTAGAAAATATAGAATTGCCAGTAGTTGAATAAATGGCTTTATAAAAACAGAAAATAGGAGTTTGCATAGGTGTCTAAAAGGGTACTATGCAAACTTTTTTAATTGTTTTTTCATGCAATAAAAATTATTGTGAAGAAACATTGTGAAATGGGTACAAATACAAAACGATAAAAACCATTTTTTACCTCTATTTTGAGGCTTTTTTACTTGTCTAAACTCACTTAAGTATGATATAATACACAATGATTATTATATATACTACGGGGGAAGAACTTTGAACTTAAAGCAAATTGAGATGGTTGGATTCAAATCCTTTGCAGATCCAATTAAACTAACTTTTGAGGGTGGAATTACGGCCATTGTTGGGCCAAACGGTTGTGGAAAGAGTAACGTAGCAGATGCTGTGCGTTGGGTTTTAGGAGAGCAGAGTAGTAAGACTCTTCGTGGAACAAATATGCAAGATGTTATTTTTAAGGGCACAGAGAAGAGAAAGAGCCTTTCTTTTTGTGAGGTTTCTCTTTTGTTTGACAACTTTAACCACATATTTAACGTTGACTATGACGAGATTCTTGTTACTAGAAAATTGTTCAGAAGTGGCGAAAGCGAATACTTGCTCAACAAAAATGTTTGTCGATTGAAAGATATTACAGATATGTTGCACGACAGTGGTATCGGAAGAAGTGGATATAGTATTATTGGGCAGGGTAAAGTCGAAGAGATTATTAACTCAAAACCCGAGGATAGAAGGGCTATATTTGAAGAAGCAGCTGGTATTGCGAAGTTTAAGTTTAAGAAAGTTGAAGCTGAAAGAAAACTTGATAGAACTCAAGATAACTTGACAAGAATAAACGATATTGTTTCAGAAATAGAAAGACAACTTGGACC
>CAYJCC010000068.1:0-4436 GCA_964368655.1 uncultured Lachnospiraceae bacterium
GAAAAAATATGTTAGCTTTATGGATAATTTTAGGAGTTGTTGTTGGACTTGTTGTTATTACAATCATAGCAATTATTTCAATCTATAACTCATTAATTCGCTTAAGAAATCAGGTAGAAGAAGGATTCTCAACCATGGACGTTTACATGAAGAAGAGATACGACTTAATACCAAACTATGTAGAAACAGTAAAAGGATATGCAAAACACGAGAAAGAAACTCTTACCCAAGTTATTGCAGCAAGAAACAATGCTATGAATGCAAGTAACGTTGCTGACCAAGCAGCTGGGGAATCAGAATTATCTTCTGTTTTGAGACAACTTGCAGTTGTAGTTGAACAATATCCAGCTTTGAAAGCAAACGATAACTTTTTAGCATTACAAGCACAGTTGCAACAACTTGAAATAGATATTGCGAATGCAAGAAAATATTACAACGCAACGGTTAAGAAGTTTAATAACAAAGTTGAAATGTTCCCAAGCAATATTATTGCAAAGATGTATCATTTTGAAAGAAAGCCTTCTTTCGAAGTTGATAGTCCAGAAGAAAGAAAGAACGTTAAAGTAAAATTTGACTAATATTTGCAATATAGAAACCAAAAATGCGACCGTAGTGTCGCATTTTGTATATAAGAGGTAAAAATGAAAAAACATCAGTGGATATATTTGATATTTGTCGTACTCGCAGTTTGTATAACTATAAACTGGAATTTTGGACTACAACAAATGTCTGGTGGAACGGAATACCAAGACGCTGGTTATACGGTTCAGTCTTTTCATAGTGACATTGTCGTAAACGAAGATAACTCTTACGATATAACCGAAACAATACAAGTGTATTTTAAGCCACTTATTGAAGTGGGGGCATCTCATGGAATTTATAGGTATATAGGAACCAATCCAAGAACGGTTAGAGAAATTGACGGCAAGATAAAAGAAACATACTACAACGTTTCCGTTTCTGGATTCAAAGAAATAAATGAACACACATATCTTGTTGAAGAAGACGGCGACGTAATAGCTATGAGAATAGGGGACTCTTTTTCGTTAGTAAATGATGAGACTGTAACCTACAAAATTTCATACAAATATTCGATTGGCGACGATAGATATGATTCTTTTGATGATTTCTATTTCAACCTCGTTGGAGATGGTTGGACAACAGCCATTAACAATGTTTCATTCAAGATAACCTTTCCAAGCAGCGTAAATGAAGAGGGAATGTCAACACATTTTTATGGAGGTAAAGTTGGTGGAAGTGAAGCAGCGAACGTTACTTTATCAACAACAGCTGACAACATTATAGAAGGAACATTAAACACTCCTGTGAAATATGGCGAGTCGTTTACAATAAGAACAGTTTTACCAAACGGATATTATCAAAATGTAACAGAACAGAGCAATACTGGAAACATAATTGCCATAGTTCTTATATGTGTGGGAATTGTTATGTTGATTGGTTTTGGTGCATGGGGAATGAGCCAACTCGGAATAACTCCAGTTGTAAACTTTTACCCACCAAAAGATATGGATCCATTCCAAGTAAAGTCAATCTTTTCAGCACTTGGAGTAAACAGCAAAGACTTGGCTGCAATGATTGTATATTGGGCAAATAAAGGCTATTTGAAGATAACTCAAGAAACAGAAAGAAAACCTGTTATAACAAAGGTTAAAGACTTGCCATTACAAGAAAATAGAAGATTGAATGAAATATTCGATAATGTGGTTAGATTGTACGAAGGTGGAAACCTAAATAAATCGGATTTTGCTACAAGAAGAGCAATCGGGGCAAGTATTCAATCAGAACATATTGTGTTAAAAGCGAATGTTGGCAAAAGAACAACTAAAAAATCTGGAATGATGGCTTTCTTGGCTTTTGCATTATGGATAGCAACATTGTTCGTGCCACTTGCTATGTATTGGAAAACAGCAGGAACACTTGGCAACGCAATTTTCTCTACTGTTGTAATATTGTTCTCTGGAGTGTTTATGTATGCGCTTACATCTGTGGCAATGCATAGAGTAGAAAGCGACTTTACATTGAAAGGAAAAATCATTATATCAATAGGACTATTTTTTGCAACATTGATCATGTCCAATAGTATATTCTTCTGCTTAAAAGACGCAACAATAATATCTCCAGCAATTAAATACTTGGTCGCAATTAGTTTTCCTATCATGGTTCTTTGTGTTGGTAAAATACCACAATACACAGAGAGCGTGAAGAAAGACTTAGGGGAGATATATGGGTTCGCAAATACGCTTATCCTTATGCATGAAGACAAAATAAAAATGTTGTTAAAGGAAAATCCAAGTTACTTCTATGACGTTCTTCCATACACATATGTGTTAGGA
This sequence comes from uncultured Lachnospiraceae bacterium, assembly GCA_964368655.1. Lineage (GTDB taxonomy): Bacteria > Bacillota > Clostridia > Christensenellales > UBA1242 > CAYJAP01. The sequence continues at coordinate 2,355 of CAYJCC010000068.1, forward strand.
ATAAACAAAAAATTTACGAAGAAGTTCCAAAACATAGCCTTGGACCCACCAGATTGGGCAGGAAACAATGGCATGTTTGTGTCGTACCTTGCGATATCCTCAATCTGTGACGACTTCAGTTCGGCGTTTGGCTCTATTGCCATGAGCAATACTCGAACATCATCTGGTTCATCAGGTGGTAGTTTTGGTGGTGGTGGAGGCTTCTCTGGAGGTGGATTCGGTGGTGGTGGCGGCGGTCGCTGGTAACGTCGACTTTTGAACAAAAACTTATTTTATTTTGACAAAAATGTCAAGCTATGCAAAAAATCATTGTTAGTTTGGCATTTTTGTGTTAAAATAAAGTGTATCAACAACTAATTGGTTTTACAAATTCGTATTTTAGGAACAATATGAACAAAATTTCGAGACTGATACTTTCAAGAAAATTCATTTTAGCTTTAACGTTTTTAATTAACGTGGCATTTTTTGCGTTAAGTATAGTCTTTATTAATAGTTATATGTATTGGTGCATATCTGTAGGCGTTCTTATCATTATGGCATTTTTTATCAATGCTCACAATGATAATCCAGAAATGAAAATAATATGGATATTAACCATGATTGTTTTGCCATTCTTTGGAATAGCTCTTTATGTGTATTCCAAGAATTCTCCGGGAACAAGCAGTGAAAGAAAAAGGTTCTTAAAAATATCTTACAGAAGTTCACAGTTGTTAATGGAAAACAGAGAAATAAAAAATTCTTTTGAGAGTAGCGAAAGCAGATTTAAGAAAATAGGCAGATACTTGTATAGTTCTGCACTTATGCCAGTAAATACAAATACTGAAGTGAAGTATCTTGCCAGTGGAAACACTTACGTTAATGAAGTTTTGGCATCTATGGAAAACGCAAGGAAATATATATTCCTTGAGTTCAACAATGTCGAAGAAGGAAAAGTTTGGAACGAGTTCTTTGAGGTGATGAGGGAGAAAGCAAGATTGGGTGTAGAAGTTATATTATTGTATGACGACAAAACCTGTGCAAAAGGATTTAAGGATAAACGAACTTTCATAAAACTTGCAAATCATCAAATAAAAGCAGTGCCATTTAATAGATTGAATTATTTTGTCCCATCGTCCAGATATACCGATAATCGCTCATTGGTTGTCGTTGATGGAAACGTAGGATATCTTGGAAGTGTTAACATTAGCGACAAGTCAGTCAACCTAAAAGAAGATTCTGTATCACAGAAAGACAACGGAGTTAAACTTACCGGCGATGCAGTTTGGAACATGGCAATATTGTTTCTAAACCATTATCAGTTTGCAACAAAAACAGCAGTCGAATTGACCAAATACAAAGAAAACAGCCGTTCTAGCAAGGTAAAAGGGTTTGTTCAACCATTCGGTAGTTCTCCTCTTATCGGTGCAAATAAGATTGCTCGCGATACATATACACAAATGATAAATTTTGCAGAGAAAACATTGTACATTACCTCACCATATATTATTCTTGACGAAGAAATGAAAAGAACATTGAGGGTGGCCTCTCAAAGTGGTGTAGATGTTAGAATTGTTGTTCCATCTAGTGGGAATAGAAAAAAAAGAAATATCAGCCAAACTTATTATTCTGAACTCATAAAAGCAGGCGTAAAAGTCTATGAGTATGATGATGGACTAATAAACTCACGACTGGTAATTGCAGATGATAACTGTGCCATGGTTGGTACAATTCCGTTCGACTTTAGACCAACATTTACAAACGCAGAAGACGGTGTAATCTTGTATGGTAAAGAGTTTGTAGTATCCGTATTAGACGACTTTAATGAGATATTAACTCGTAGTAAATTGATAACGTTAAGAGACTTAAAAAAGAGAAGAGGTGGACAAAAAATCTCCGGGCAAATTTCCCGATTCTTCGCTCCATTATTTTAATAAATAAAAACAAGGTGGAAACCTTGTTTTTTGTTGAAAATAGCCTATTGAAAAATATGTCAAGCTTGAAAAACTTGTTAAATTTTGTTTAGGGGGTTTACAAAATGGGGTGTTTTTGGGGAATTTGCAAAAAAATTTTAAAAAGTTGTAAAAGCCTTATAAATAAAGGGTT
>CAYJCC010000069.1:0-4362 GCA_964368655.1 uncultured Lachnospiraceae bacterium
CTTCCTGCACTCTCTCCTGCTATTACTAAGTCAGTTTTACTACTTACACTTCCAACAACATTTGCTCCAAATCCAAGTAATATGTCAGTCAATTGGTCTCTAGTGTAATTTTCCAACGTTCCAGTTAAGACGATGGTTTTCCCAGTAAAATCTGAGTGGTCTTTGGTCTCTTTTGTTGAATATTTGATTTTTATTCCACTGTCTAAAAGACTGTTAATAAGGTCAATATTCTCTTCATCAGCAAAGAAATCAACGATATTCTGACCAATTACTTCTCCTATTTCGTCAATGGCTACAAGTTCTTCAAGAGTAGCATTTTTTAAGTCGTCTAATGTTGCAAAATGTTTGCTTAAGTCCCTTGCTGTTTTGTCGCCAACTCCATTGATACCTATTGCATAAATAAAGTTTGCAAAGTCTGGATTTTTACTTTTTTCAATATTGGATATGAGATTATTCGTCTTTTTGTCCTTAAATGAAGGTAATTTTTTCAAGTCTTCTTCTTTCAAAGAATATAAATCTGCAACAGATTCTATATTCAAATTATCTGCTATGAGTTCAACTGTTTTATCGCTGATACCCTCAATATTCATGGCATTTCTCGTGCAATAATGAACAATACGTTGAGTTAAACGTTTAGAACATTGTTTATTTGCACAAAAGAGATTTGCACCCACCTCTTTCACTGGAGAACCACAAACTGGGCAAGTCATTGGAGCTTCTACAGGTCTGCTTGTAGGATAATGTTCAGCAACTCCCAATATCTCTGGAATTACCTCATTGCTACGACGTACAAACACTCTACTTCCTATCTTTACGTCCTTTCGTGCAATATCGCTCATGTTGTTCAAGGTTGCTCTACGAATGGTTGCTCCGGCGAGTTCTACTGGTTCTATTTCGGCAATAGGAGTTAACTTTCCTGTACGTCCAACCTGCCAAACTACGTCTCTTAATATAGTGCTGATTTCTTCTGCTTCAAACTTATATGCCACAGCCCATTTAGGAAACTTTTCTGTATATCCGAGTTTTTGACGAACAGCAAAATCGTTAACTTTTATAACGGCACCGTCTATCAAAATGTCTATATTTGGACGGCTCTTTGACATTTCTTCAATTTCTGTAACTATCTGTTCAATATCGTCACAGAAGAAAAAATAATCCATAACAGCAAAACCATTTTGTTTCAAAAATTTTGCAAGGTCGGTTTGCGTCCTAAAAGATAATCCTTCAATGTATGGAACCCCATATAGGAACATACTCAAGTTTCTTTCTCTTGTAACGGCTGGATCGAGGTTTCTAACGGCTCCTGCAGCTGCGTTTCGTGCATTCTTGAGAGTTTCTTCATGCGTGCGATTATATTCAGCCAAAACGCTTAATTTCATCATCACTTCGCCCTGAACTATCAAGTTGTTTTTGAAAGGAATTTCTTTTGGTAAATCTCGAATGGTTTTTATTTGTTCAGAAACGTCTTCTCCTACCAACCCGTTACCACGAGTTGTTGCACGTTGAAAAACACCATGATTGTATTCAACAACCATTTGCAAACCGTCGAACTTATATTCCAAAGTGTAACATTGTGGTCCAAACTTTTTGTCAATAGCAGCAGCCCATTCACGAAGTTCGTCATAGCTATTCACTTTGTTAAGGCTGTATAATTTTGTTTTATGTTTATGTTTGGAAAAGCCCTCTAAAACTTTATCTCCAACCTTTTGAGTTGGACTGTTTGGAAGAATAACACCTGTTTTCTTTTCAAGAGCAACGAGTTCATAATAAAGTTTATCATACTCTGCATCTGATATAACAGGTGCATCAAGAGTATAATATTTCTCATTATGGTAGTTAACGATAGAAACTAATTCTTTCATTCTCTCCAAATCTTTTTCCATCTCTTCCCTCTATTTTAATTTTCTTTCCTTTTTATAATCTGAAGTGGTGCGATACTTGTTGCCAAAGTTTTTGTTCCAAAACCTGTAAACTTAACCGTTACGCTTTCACCTTCAATGTTTAATATTTCGCCAATACCGAATTTAGGGTGCAATACTTGTTGTCCACATTCGTAATCTTGGCTCTTCTGGTTCTGAACTTTTTTGTCCATCACTCCACTTATTTTACCATAATTATTGAGATAATCCATGCTTTTATACTCATTTTTTGGAGTAAACGAACTTTCTTTATATGTAGATTTTGGCTTTTCATTACGAGAATATGCCGAATTAAAGGATTTAGTGTATGAATCGGTGTCATAATCGTATGAGTAATTGTCTGAATTGTGACTATAATCGTCACTGCGTCTGTTAAAGGAATATCCACTATAATCAGGCTTATCAAAGGCATGACTACGTTGATATCTCTGAGGTTGGTAATCGTCGACCTCGGTCTGAATTCCCATTTCTCTAATAAATCTGCTTGTGCTGGTCATTTCTCTTTCGCCATACATAAAACGGCTTTGAGCCTGACAAATATATAGCCTCTTTTTTGCACGAGTTATTGCAACGTACATAAGACGGCGTTCTTCTTCGAGTTCTTGTTGACTTTCAAAAGCACGGGAGATAGGAAACGCACCCTCTTCTGCTCCAATTATGAAAATGACTTCAAATTCCAAGCCTTTACTTGCGTGAACGGTAGAAACGCTGACAGCGTTCTTTGTATCTTCAGCCTCATCAACAGCATTTGCAAGAGTTATGCTCTCAAGATAGTCTGTCAATGTTGCTTCTGGGTTTGCCTTTTCAAATGCTATGATTGATTGGGTCAACTGGTTTATGTTCAATAATCTATCCATGTCCTCTTCAGACTTGGTATTGTAAATCTGTTTAACTCCAATTATATCAAGTGCACTGTTGATAAATTCTGCAAGAGAATCCTCTTCTAAAGATTTTTCAAGCAACAAAATAGTATTTTTGAAGTCGTCAAGTTTGGTTGTCAAAGCACTTGGTAAACCGAATTCGCCATTCTTTTTTATAACGTCCAAAAGAGGCATATCCTCTCTGTTTGCTATTTCCAAAAGCTTATCAATACTTGCCTTGCCAATCCCACGTTTTGGAAAGTTTATAACTCGTAAAACGGCCTCATTATCACGTGAATTTACTAACAATCTCAAGTATGCAACCATGTTCTTAATTTCAAGTCTTTCAAAAAACTTAAAGATTCCAGAAACAACATAAGGAATGTTGTAGTTCAACAACTTCTCTTCAATAAGTCTGGAAAGAGCACTTAATCTCATGAGTACAGCAATGCTTTTTGGTTGAACTCCAGCCTGGATAAGTTCGTTGATTTTTAGAGCAACAAACTCTGCTTCTTTTACTTCATTAAAGCATGGAACAAAATGAACAATATCTCCTTCATCATTATTTGTCCAAAGGGTTTTATCCATTCTGCTTGTATTATGTTTTATAAGTGCATTTGCTGTGTTTAGTATGTGTTTTGTACTACGATAGTTTTGTTCCAATTTGTAACATTTACAATTAGGAAAGTCTTTTTGAAAACTATATATGTTTTCTATGTTTGCACCTCTCCAGCCATAAATACACTGGTCTTCATCACCAACAACAAAAATATTTTTGTGTTTTCCAGCCAAAAGTTTCACTAACTTGTACTGGACAAGGTTGGTGTCTTGAAACTCATCTACATGTATGTAATGAAAACGTTCTTGATATTTTGCCAAAACTTCAGGACAAGCCTCAAATAATTCAAAAGTTTTTGCAAGTAAGTCGTCAAAGTCCAATCCATTGTTGTTTTTCAAATACGCCTGATATTTATCATAAACTTGGATTGAGATATCGGCATCGGTGATATAGCCATTTGTAGCAACAAACTGGCTCATAGTAATGCCCTTATTTTTTACGTCTGCGATACGACTGGCAATCTTATTCTTCAATTCTGTATCTTCAACTTGAGCCTCTTTCAATATCTGTTTCAGTATCTTGTCTTTATCTGAAGAATCGTATATTGTAAAGTTACGATTGTACCCATCAAGATTGCTGATATTTTCACGCAAAATACGGCTACACATGGAGTGAAAGGTAGATATCCACACGCCTTGACCGTCATAGGGCAACATATTTTGAATACGCTCTTTCATTTCATTTGTGGCTTTATTTGTAAAAGTAATAGCTAAAATATTAAAAGGATTAACATGTTTTTCGCCTATTAAATAGCAGATACGATGAGTCAATAGCCTCGTCTTTCCACTACCTGCTCCTGCCGTAACTAAAAAAGCACCCTCGCTCTGGGTTGCTGGAATTAACTGTTCTTCATTTAATTCTTCTATGCTATACACTGTTGTCACCTTTCTCTTTTTTACTGTTCCTATTTTAGCATATATGTACATTTTTTGAAAGCAATTAAAATACTTATTCTCAATTATCT
>CAYJCC010000070.1:0-4331 GCA_964368655.1 uncultured Lachnospiraceae bacterium
CAGTAAACATAGCGGGTTATGTAGCGGAAAACATTATAAATAAGGTAACAAAAAGTGATAAAGGAGACTCTTATATGGCAGAATCAAGGAATAATTCCGTAAGATTTATAAGTTGTTATAACGCAATAGACCAGAGTTTGAAAATTCAAGGAAGATTGAAAAAAAGCACAAGTTATACCGAGGCTGTTCGCAGAATGGCCAAGACTAATAGTCTTGTTAGGAAGTATGAAGAAGACCTAGTTGACTTCGGAAGATTGAGAAATGCTATCGTGCATAGTGCAGATCCAAACATTGTTATAGCTGAACCACATTTAGATGTAGTTGAAAGATACGAAAAAATTGCAAAGTTAATTTGCAAACCTCCACTAGCGATAAATACGATAAGCAAAAAGGTTCTTGGTCGCGTGGAATATAATGTAAAACTAAAAGACGTTATTGAATACGGATATAAAAGTGGTTTTAGTAATATTCCTGTCTTTAAGGGAGATATGCTAATTGGCGTAGCTAATGGGCAGAAAATTATTGACGTAATGGGTAAGAAACTTTATGAAAAACGAGACTTGGCTGAATATATTGAAAAGACAGAAATACAAGATGTTATAGCAGAGTTTGAAAGTGTAAACTACTATGCAATTGTTGATGAAAAAGCATCAGTTGAAACAATTTTGAATATGTTTACTGAAAACAGAAAATTATTGGCTGTATTGATTACAAAAACGGGTAGTTTGTTGGAATCTCCAATAGGAATTATTACAACGTCCGATATAACAGAAATCAATGATATTGTTGATAGTTACAATTAAGAGGAATTATGGATACGAACGAAAACAAAAAGACGTTTATTGACTTATACAATAAGGAGATAAAGAGAGAGGGTGCAGATAAGTTGTTAGAATACATTCTTACAACAGATTTCTTTAACGCTCCGGCAAGTACAAGGTTTCATCTATGCGAGAAGGGTGGGCTTTGTCAACACTCCTTACATACATATAGTAGATTGCTCAAAAATGTAAAAGACGAGTATGGTGAAGAATGGGATAAGGTTATTTCTCCTGAGTCTGTTGCTATATGTGGATTACTACATGATATTTGCAAAGCAAACTTCTACAAGGAAGATACTAGAAATGTTAAAGTAAATGGAGTATGGGAGCAAGTACCTTACTATACCGTAGACGACAAACTTCCATATGGACACGGAGAAAAATCTGTTTATATCATAAATGGATTCATGAGAATAACGAGAGAAGAGGCCCTTGCGATAAATTGGCATATGGGACCTTTTGATGCCAGAGTTGTCGGTGGAAACCAAAATGCAATGAAAGATGCTTATATGCAATATCCACTAGCATTCTTTCTATATTTAGCAGATATGCAGTCAGTATATTTAGATGAAAAAGAAGTAACGGAGGAATAAAAAATGGCAGCAATAGTAGACCCAAAGAAATGTGTAGGGTGTCAGTCATGTGTTGATGCTTGTCCAGTTGGAGCAATCTCTATGGACCCAAAAACGAACAAGGCTATAATAGATAAACAAATCTGTATAGACTGTGGAACTTGTGTGATGATATGCCCATCAAAAGCAATAAAAATGCAATAATTTTAAGTACTATGCAAAAAATAAAAACGTCGCTTAATTGCGACGTTTTTTATGTTTATTTACTCGTCTTCTTTAGGTGCTAGACTTGTAGTCAAGGCGTCTTTTCGTTCGCGTTTTTCTTGACCAAGTTTTATTTGATAAGAGGTGTTTTTCATTAACTTCTTACCCATGATTGGTACGCAAATACGAGAGAATACCACATAAGCACAGCAGTAACTTAAACCTATTATGAGAAGCGATATAGTATCTGGAGATATGCTCATTGTCATTTTTGATAATGACAATAAATTATCGGATTGTATAGGTAAAGGAATTGTCACTAGTGATGCTAAAATAACACCAATAAATGAATAGGCTAAAAGTTGTCGAGCCAGTAAAGTTGATAAGTAACTGGTGGAAAGGCCCATGGTATTGAAGATGAAATATCTGTTTTTGATTTGTTTTAGGAAAACGAAGAATGCCATGAAATTTGTTACAAAGCAAACGATGAGAATGGCAACTACAAGAACTGTAATTGCGACAAATGGAGTTGTAAACATGTTCATAGTTTTTGTTGAACTACGATGAACATTGTCTAACATTATTTTAGGAGCACTTGAAAGGAGAGTAGGGTTCTGTGGTAAACAGTTTGCTTTAATGTTTTCAATAATACTATCAATTTTATCTTCTTCGGCTGATATGAAAAGATTATTGTATCCAACCACTCCAGTGATTGCGTTTACTTCGTTTATATCTGCAATTATGCTTTTGGCAACTTTTACGTTTTCTATAAAACCAGCGATGACAAACTCATGATTGCTCCCTTCTTCTGTACGGTCAAAGTTGATTATTATTTTGTCTCCAATTTTATAATCTAAAACATTTCTAAAATATGAACCTACTAATACTTGTTTTTTACCTTTTATAGTTTCAAAAACTTCTGCATCTGCGTAGTTTTGATATAACCACTGGGCATCTTCGTCGCTATAGGAATAAATTGTTGTTTCTTTTATACCATCGTTATCTATTGTTGCTCCCGAGATAAGTGTTCCAGCATAGGCTTTTTTAACTCCGTCGATTGTGCCAAAATATGTAGGTAGGTTTGGACCATAGGTTCCTGTTGCTCCAGAAATTTGGATATTATAATCACTGGTAGAATTGAGTTCGGTTGTGTAGTTTTTGAATGTCGAATCCATTGTTGATAATAAGAATATGGTTATCGCACCAAAGGTTATAGCTCTCATAAGCCAAGGGGAATGAGAGGTTGCAGATGAATTACGTATGTACATGGACTGGAATGTCTTAAGTTTGAATATTCTGTGTAATATCCAGCAAATAGCTGTGAAATATATCGGCGTTAGATATACTGACGTTAATATTAATAAGGCATAAACGGCAATAGTTGCTACGGGTTGTCCTTGAGGAATCAAGAAAATGGAAATAAAGGCCGCGATATTTATCAGAACACATAGCACTGAAAAACATTTTTTGAACACTGACCATTTTTCACTGTTGACTATGGATTGTCTGATACTTCCAAAAAATCTTTTTGATTGGAATAATAGACCAATCAATGAAAGACCTAAACTACATAGGAAAGGATAGATGAAGTACTGTATTTTTATAGCTGAAATAGCACTTGGTGTTGCTAATGCAAGTATTCCAATAGAAAGCCCCATACCTAAAACGGAACCAATTATTGCATAGAAGAATGTTTCAAGAATTATGGACGTGATAAGTTGCCAGTTTCTTGCTCCCATACATTTCATTCTTGCAAATTCCGTTGCTCTGTCTCGAACCGTTAGATTGGAAATGAAGTATAAAACAAATGCACAGAATAGACAGATAATAACAACTCCCATTATGAACAATGGCATTATTGAGTTGATTGTATCGTCAATAAGGTTGATATCAACCGTCTGATTAACATCAAGTTTAGGATATAATGTTTCTAACTTTGCTACAGCATCATCTACGCTCACGCCTTCTTTTACCTTAAATAGGGCGATATCAAAATAGTAAGGGCTTGCGTTTATTCCAGTTCCCAAAAATCCAAAGAACCTATAAAATGGTCCATTTCGATAAGGTTCCTCAGGAGAATCTTGAGTTCGACCTAAAGCAGCTTTTGATGCTAGGATTATTTCTTTGTTTATTCCTGCAAACAATCCCTTGTTCTCTGCTATCGCGCCAACCTTGAAGTTGGCTTCAGCTCCAAGAACATATAGGGAAACAGGGGAACCGACTGTTAAATTTTTCTCTTCGGCATATGCACGATTGATAAGAACTTCATCTCTGCCAAGTTTTTCGACTTCTTCACTATAGAAAACTATAGGATTAAATTTGTTTACGTCGGATATCTCTCCAAAAAGGATAAACGCACCATCATTTGATATGTCACCAGGAAGTGCTAAAAACGATGCGGAATAATCAAACATTTTAACGGCTTCAGCATCATTGTAAAAGTTTTTCATTTGTATGTTTCCAATTAAATCGAGTTCAATTGATGAATTTAGATTTGGCATTATGTAAATATCAGAAGACCCATAAAAACTACGCATGGAATCTTCCTTTACGGTTGTCACAAGGGTAGGGAGCACAAAAGCAAAAAAGAAGACGATAGTCGCAATAAAGGTGCTTAAACTTATCATCCAAACTCTTAATTTGTTACATTTTATGTTTCTTGCAGTATATCTTAAGGTAAGATTCATTTTTATCTCCCTAATTTATCTAAAAGTATATATTATTATATTATCAT
>CAYJCC010000071.1:0-4302 GCA_964368655.1 uncultured Lachnospiraceae bacterium
AAGAGAATCTTCAAAGTTTAATTCAAGTCCATAAGTTGTTTGGCTTTGAGTTTCCTCATTGTATCCATAATACTTGTTATAGTCTGCTTCTGAGTTAAACATGCGAATCCAACCAGATATTTTTGCATTTGTAAGCCCTTGTGTCCCACCTGACTTCATTACTGCAACGATATTTAATCTAGAAACATCTTCTCCAGATGCATTTTTAACGTAATCTGCTGCGATTGTTGCTTTTTGGTCTGCAAAATCATCTGCAGCATATAATGCATCTAATTGTCTCAATTGTCCAGCAATTGTTGAAGCATTATATTGAGCAAACCAAGGCTCTTGTCCACTAAGCTTTGCTTCAATCTTTGAGTTAACAATGTTAATATGAGTTGGATTTCCACTTTTACCGTCTGAATCAGGATGAACGTGGTCAGCGATTATGGCTGGACCACCAGCGTTTAAGAATTCACTATCTTTAATTAATACGTTTTCGGCTCCATAGAAGTAGAATAAGCATTGGAAAGAGTTATATCCTTTACATTTCTCAACTACATAATTTCCATCATTTGGATTACTTGTGTTACCTAATTGTAAGAAGTACCCAATATAGAAGTTATGTGTGATTGTGTTATAAGCGTTAAAGTTTACGTAATCATTTTTCATAAGTAATATAGAACCTGAGTTTAGAGGGTCAGCATTCATCTCTCCGTTTCCAATGAAGAATAAGTTCTTCCAGTATACGTGAGTATCTGCTGTCATTGTGTCTATATCATGTGCGTCTGTAAAGAATATACAAGTATGCCCTGTCATATATTCCTCGTATTCACCAGTAACTACTCCACTTGAGTTGTCACGTTCAACTAACATTTTTGGGAATGCAGATGCGTTTACTGAGAAATAGTTTCCTATAAAGTTGAATACGTCTTCATTGTTAACACTACGAGCATATAAAGCTGTTGCTCCTCTTGCTCCGCTAAGGTCTTTCAATGAACCTTCAAGTGTTTGGTTTGTTTTGGATTGTGCTGTTGCATATCCTGGGTCTGTTGTCTTCCAGAAGAATCCGTCAGCAACGTCTTCTCTTGTGATATTGATATCTCCTTGAAGAATCAATCCATTAACTGATACGTTAGCATAACCGTTTGCTTGTTTGAAGCCTGTCCAACGTCCGTCAATGTTAAATGTGTCATAAAGACATAGGTCTTTTGCATTGTAAACGTTGTATCCATCGATAACTGTTAAGTTTGCAGTAAATTTAGTAGCATTTTCTTCATACTCTAAATCTCTGTTAGCTGCTACAACAGTTACTCTGAATTCTTTACCGATTGCTGCCTCTGTAAAATCAAGAGTTGTGTTTTCGGTATCGATTACTACCATAGCTGTTAAAGCGACTCCAGTTAATGTTGTGTAGTTTCCGTCTGATCCTTTTTGCTCAACTGTAATAACTGTTCTAACTTTTGTAAGGTCAGTTACCAAGTTTCCACTTCCGTCAACACCACTAGCGTTTATACGGAAATTGAAAGCATTGTCATCACCAACATACAACGGCTGAGTAGAGTCATAGAACTCCTCTTGCTTATTTGTTTGAGTCTTTTTGTTGTTGTTGTACTCTGTGAGAAGTTTGCTCTCAAGTGATGCTATAGAGTTAACATCGGCCTCTGTGGCAACAACTTTGATTGTAACATTGTAATCTTTCTTATCATATGTAACAACTAAAGTTTTATCGCCCACTGTTGAGGTATCAATAGTTCCAAAAGTTAATTGGTCAGCACCTACTTCTTCAATTTTGCCATCGGAATATTTTATTACTACAACTGCTTCAGAAGTATCTAATGTTCCGTCTTTAACTATTGTGGTTGCTATTGTCCCACTTTTTACTGTTACAGATGTTACTTTATTTCCACAAGCCGTCAAGGTCAATGCAGAAACAATACAAACAATCATTGCAATCAGTATTTTTGATACTTTTTTCATTTTGTTCTCCTTTTGTTTTTTTGTTTTTATTTTTTATATATAAAGCGTCCTTTCGCTATATACCAATTTTAATATGCCCAAATGGTTACGTCCGTGTATACACGGCTACCATCTGTTGACATTATTCTGACGTTTAGAACCACTTTTCCTGTAAATAGAATAAGCCCTAGTTCATTTCCAGCCTCGTCCTTTACAAACGTGGCACGCGTCAAGTTTTCGTCGTACACAAACTTCACACCTTTAGTGGTTGCATCGTCCGGCAAAACCCTCCACATCAACTGTACCATGGTTCCTGTCAAAGACTCTGCGTCTCCTGGGGTTGTGTACTTCACCTTTATCAGTTTTCTATTACCAGAAGTTGTTACTTCGGTTTTTTCGTCCGTTTTGTTCAGACATTGTATTTCTGTTACCGGTATTATCTCATCGTAGACCACCGACTTCATTCCAAAGATAGATATTATAACGATGGAAGCGAGATATACGATAGCAATTAAAATGATTGTTGCTTTTTTCATGCTCACTTCTCCTTATAATACACATTGATTTTGCTAATGTACAACCAGATTCTGGCTGCCAAAAACAATGTTGCAAATGCCAAGATTTTGTACCATACAACATGGACATTCTCTCCGACGAAGAAGAATGTTAGGAATGCGAAAACAGCTGACAGCAAGAATGCTGACAGTGTTGATTTAATATCGTTAGGGTTGTTTACATGAGAACCCGTCATTTGATATTGCGCCGTTTGAGGGTTCATAATATCCAATTCTGCGCTCCATAGAGTGTGTCCAAGGTAAACCATTTCCAAGATTAAGAAAATCAATATTCCTTGCCATACGGCATATCCTACAAAGGAAACAAATATTGCTGTTGTAATAATTATAGATATGCTAACTAAAACAATATTCACAAACAATTTTAAGGACAATGTCTTTAGATATGATTTTGGTGCAGTTTTCAATAAATAACTAGAAGCCCCTTCCTCACTGTATATATGAGCAAGGCTTATGTTTGAAGATAGTGCTATGAGCAGTATCATCAATATATTAAAGGCAACAGCCATATTTGCACCAGCCAAACGAGTATCCATCGCTACATATATCTTGTTGAGTAACAAAATCAAGATTGGAAGACCTGCAACAACAACCAACAGATTGTAAAACTTTTCTGGAGTACGGTAGTTCAAAATTAAGTCCTTATCTACTGCAGACTTAAACGTACCTTTCTTCTTGTTTTTGAAGTGTCTCGTTACCTTTACTTTTCTGTACTCAAATGGAGTACTTGCCATTCTAAAGAACAATGGACGAACTAACAAATATGTTATACCAAATACAGCAACTATTGTTGCAAGTAATCCAAGTAGGCAAAGCCATTGTTTGCCAATAAACATATTGTTTGATATTCCGTATCTTTCTCCTATTACTGCAGTTACAACCCATGCAAATGGAGCAAATATCTTAACGAATCCGTCCATAAACGATTGTATCTTCCAGAACGTTGTTCCCCATGTTCCAATGAGGTCGAAGTTCGCAGGAATTGCATTTATCAAGAATACAAGTCCGGTTATTGTTCCACCGATAACAATAATTAACAATGAGTACTCTAGCCACTTATATTGTTTAATAAAGTTGCTTATAAACATGGTTGGAATTGACAATAGTGCACCAATAGCAACTGGCATAGCTGTAATAATTACAAAAGCAACTACCAACCATGGATAGAAGTAGAATGGTAATTTATCGATTATGCCATATGCTACAAATAATGGTAATATATATGTTAAGTTTCTTATTAGTTCATATATATAATAAACTATGAGTTTTGAAGTAAATACCACTGTTCTGTTGGCTGGTAAAGTCAACAGCAACGCATTATCTTTTGTGAAATACAAATTTTTCATCAAACCAAACGTACACACCACAATGGATAAAATAAACATTACGGTAAATACAATGGTCAAGAAGTTTTGAGGAATCCCTGGGAGCAAAGAAACTAAACGCAAGAAAGACAATACTGTAAAACCAGCATAAATCAAAGCAGTAATAATTACAAACTTCAAAATTGAAAGTACAACTTTGAAGATTGTCTGTTTTTTGCTTTTCAAAAAAGAGAAGTCAATCTTATCTTTCAACTGCATAAAAACTAATGTTTTTAGTCCATTCATACCCTTTTCCTTATATTTTTGTTATTTTTTAATCTTTACTTTTTTATCTTCGGTCTTTGCAACTTTTTTATCTTTTTTATCTTTTTTATCTGTCTTTTCTTTTTTCTTTTCAGATTTTTCTGTTGCTTTTTTGTCTTTACGATTTTTCTTTTTTTCTTTCTTGTTTTCTTTTTTTTCTT
>CAYJCC010000072.1:0-4052 GCA_964368655.1 uncultured Lachnospiraceae bacterium
TTTTTGCCCATAACCTTAGGAGGGGACCGTAATATCCGTTTTACTACCAGAACATGTTTTGATTGGTTTTGTATTATTTCAAATTGACATTACGCAGTATAGCATAAAAATAATTTGTAGTCAATTAGTGGTAGAATTATTGAATGCGTTTAGAAGATTTTTTAGTTGACATTACAAAGCAATAAAAAACAGCAATCAATTTGCTGTTTTTGTTTCTAATTTCAGAGACTTGTTCGTTTCAATTTCTTTCTTGATAGATTGTTGAACATCTTTAACATTCCCGTAAAAAGCATCTTTTTCAGTCTGGGATAGCTTTATTCCCTGAACCGAAGCAATACTGTTATGAGTATCGGTCGCATATTTTGAAGGAGCCATTTTTACCTTATATTTTTCGCAAATAGCCTTGGTTTTTTGGAAAACCTTATACAATAATTTCCATGTTGGTTTCTTTACTTCCGGCAAATACTTATATGGTTCATATGGCGACAAGCAAGGTTCTGCTCCAAGTTTGGCAACTTCTTCAACTATTCTAAGCGTATCTTTCATAGGCTCAATGCCAACGATGATGTTAGAACGAACATTTCCTTTACCGAAAATCTCCACAGATTGTTTAATTGCATCTAAATATCTCTGCGTGCCAATCTTGTTTTTGAACGGTGCATATTTCGCAAGTAGTTTTTGATTACCCATTTCAATATCTATTGCGACAGAAGTAATGCCTATCTTTTTTAGTTTTTTAAGAAATTTTGTATATTCTAAAGATTCTTTTCCATCATAGAAATATTTGTCGCAACCCCTAGGAGCAAACATATAATCGTAAAACTTAATTCCTCGCTTTGAATATTCTTTAGTTATTTTTTCTAGATTGGATAAAGCTATTGGCAAATCACATTCTTTAGGATTTCCTCCGGTTATAAATAGTCGAGTAATGCCTTTGCGATTCTTAAGTATTTTATCTATTTCAACCTTTAAGCCATCAAAATCATTTATTGTATATCGTAATCTGTTCATTCCACAGAACTTACAATCTCCAGAACATCCCGTTATAAGAGAAACTCTAATTCTATCGCCATGCACGGCAACACAAGATATTTCTACCTGTCCAATCATTGGTCTTGATAAGCCTATATCGTTGCTTATAAGTTTTCCATCGGTATATTTTAATAAAAAGTTTCCACTATTGTCCATAGTTAGCATAAATGGAGACGATTCATTTGCGTTAACTGTTACATATTCTCTTTTTTGCAAATATGGATCATCAAGGTTTTTTGATTGTGTATAAGAATGGTTTCCACCAATTTTCAACATTGCACCACTACAAGTCACATAATCTGCATATAGAACACCGGATAAAGATTCTTGAGTTTGTTTATCTATTTTAATCCCGTTCTGCATAAGTTGAAGTTTCAACTTCATAACATCGTCTTGATCAAATGTCGAGGTATTGTTTTCTATTTCCCCATCAAATGTTTTAACGTTAGAAATGTCCGACTCTCTTAATCCGACGTAATATGTAGCCATATAATATCTCCTTCTCAATTTTTATTTCTCTTTTCGTACAACAGGCTTGGGATTTGCTTCGCTACTTTAATGCCCAATTATTTTTGTAAATATTATAACATGCAAAAAATTAAATACCAAATAAAAAAAAGGTGACTAAAAAATAGTCGTCTTTTTTATTTGACTTATTGTTGATAAATAATGATAATTATATTATCAAATAAAAAAAGGTGTGGATATATGGATATTAGTATTATTCTTCAGGTTGTCACTGTTGCATTTGCTGTTGTAACACTCATTGCCGGGGTTATTTTTGAAAATGTACTCAACAGAAAGACAAGAAAAGTTAACACGATTACAAACGAAAGAATCTATATTTTCAATCAATTGAGAAAAGGGTATTGCAAGGTTATGGCGTATACTGACCCTAACTATATTGCTGACACGGTTTCTGAAGTTGATTTGAAAACGGGCGTTTATCGTGAGCCTTACATATACAGAGTTAGAAAAAGTGCGAATGATGTGAAATCGGTTTACAACCCATTCTTCATTCAGGAAAAGCACATAGAACAAATATTGGATAAATTAGTAGCAGTTGCTATTAAATATTACAATACGTTAGACCCAAAGTTGCTAACGCCGTTGAAAAATTTACGAAATGATTTCTTTGTTGAGTCTTCTTTGTATGACAAAGCAAACTGGGACTTTATCGTTGCACAAGCAGACGGGAAAAGTTATTCTTCGTACTCATTTGATAACATGTACAAAGACGTTCTTTCAAGAGTTTCAAATACAGAAGGAAGCACTAGTGAAATTCCGAACGAATTAAAAAATCCATGGACAAGTTGTATAATGATTTTTATAAAGAATCTCCTGTAGAAAAGGTTGAACCAAAAGAGGAGGTTAAGAAATGACAATTTTAACATTATTACAAATCATAGCTATTGCCATAAGTATAATTTCCGTTTTGGTAAACTACTTCTCTGCTTCCATTGAAAAGAAGAAAGATAATCTTGCGGCTATTTCTTCTAACCGGGTTATTGATGTTCTTAACCAAATGAGAGAGGACGTCTCAGATATCTTTACATTATCTTCAGCAGATGTGTTGAGAGATATAAAAATTGCTCAAAATATTGATACAAGATTATATCCTTCTGCGCCTTGTGGATTGGCAGAGGCTGATGGAAATTTCCGAGGTATTGTTTTCCCATTCAAAGACCAAGAAAGAGATTTGCTCAAGAGAGAAGAAAGATTGGTAACTCTTGCGCAAGATTACTATGCTCAATATGATGAAAAGAATCCGTCCTTAACTATTGACCTTGAGAAACAATTAAAGGTTGCATCACAAGAATTTTTTATAGCATATTCACTTTATGATTGGGCAGTTTGGGAATCTGTTATGGAACAAGTTTCTGGAGACAACTATAGTGCATACGATTTCGACAAACCATGTTATAATGTCTTTGTTTTAATGGAAGGAAATACATGGCTGCAGAGAAAATAAAACAATATTTAGATAAAATAGAGGGTTCTACGTTTCGCGAAGGTTCGAACTGTAGGGCGTATTTTTTTGACAAGTATGTTTTGAAAGTGGCAAAAAAGAAGGGAGCCAGAGACCAGAGCTTAGACGAAAAAAAGACAGAAATCTTAATCTTGGAAAAGGCAATAAGGGAATCGAACCAAGAAGGTGCAAACTTTCCGGAAATAATTGAACATTATTTTACCGACGATACAGCTATTTGGTTGGAAGAAAAAGTTGAAGGACAACCCATGTTTTTAGAAAGTGTTCACAACATTGCGACACAAATGGGATTGGATATTTCAAAATATGAAGAGGGGCAGTCTGATCCGTTTTTATACAGTCTTCCACCAACTCTTAGAAAAGAGGTGGCAAGAGAAAGTATTGTGTACAATTACAATAATCAAACACGTCTTATGCACTTGTCTGATAATGAGGTGCAAAAATATTTATGGTCAATTCATGTTGCTAATAAGCATCCAAAAATACAACCAGATTTATTTTGTGAAAATGTAATTTTAGGAAACGGTTTGAACATTATAGACCTTCAAGACGGGCAGAAATCTATCAATAATTTATTTAACGACTTAACTCTTGCCGTGGATCCTTTTTCATCAGTTGTAGACCCAGTAGACAATACGTTAACTACAGAGGTTTTGGATTTAATTGACAGAGATGGTGTTAAAAAATTACAAAATAGAAATGCACGAATTATAGACCGTATGTTACAGCATTTTGAAACAATTGGGACACAGCAAAGGGTATCAGAATATCGTTTCGTATTGTTTAGAAATTCCTTAAGAAATACAACTGGTTCAGATGAAGTATTAAAAAGATTTTTGAAAAGATATTCAACAAAAAGCGAACTAGAGTTTGTAAATGCAGCAGGCAAAGTTGTCTCAAGACTATAATAAATTTATTAAAATAAACAAAAAATACTTGCACTTTGCCCGTTTTTACAATATAATGTAAAAGTCTTTCGAGACATGTTGGTAAAAATTACTCCAATAAAACAAATATGGAGGATTGGCTG
>CAYJCC010000073.1:0-4011 GCA_964368655.1 uncultured Lachnospiraceae bacterium
TTATATAACTGATACCCATCAAAAGTCAAAGAAAATGACAATAGTTTGTTTTTTAGAATTTCTAAAATTCAACAAAAAACCCACCCGTTATATAAACGAGTGGGCAAACTGTGAGGTTTCTAATTTATTATTGGACTATCTCCATCTTCTACCACTACCACGATATGTTTTTTCACTTTCAACATCGGCTGGTGCCTTTATTGCTGGAGAAGCTTGTGCAGTAGTGTCTGTAGTATCATCAAATACTCTTTTGTGTTCAGTATCAACTTTTGCTTTTAATGCTTTCATTTTGTCAATAGTTCTCTGAACTTGTTGAGCCTTTCCGGCCTTCCCTGCAGTTGTCAACGCTAATTTTGCATCTTCTAATTCTTTTATTCTATCATATAAAGTATTATTCATTCCAACCGTAGTTTCACGAATAACTTCTGATGTATTCAAAGATGTTTCTGGATCAACGCCAAAACCGTGTCTTGCTGTATTTAAGTTATATCTCTTCTTTGATTGTTTGTCTAATCTAGACATCATTTTTTCAAAAGCAGTTTCACTTCTACTTAACTCTTTATTAATTGCTTTGATATCTCTACCTAACTTTGATGTATGTCCAGTTGAAACACCTGATCTCAATCTAAGAACCCTGTTATTAATAAGAGATTTTTCGCTAATAAGTTTTCTTTCAACATCTCTTTTCTTCTGCCATGCTTTAATTTCTTGATGTCTCATTTGTCTACGGCTTTTGAAAACCCCTTTACTTAATCCAAGAAGTCCTCCCACACATGCAACCCCTAACAATGCCGTCAACTGTGGTGCTAACATTATTTTTGCTCCAAGTGCTGCAAATGTTCCAATTACTCCTCCGATAGAGGCTGGTGCTGTTAAAGCTAAGATTCCAATTACTCCGGCAGCTATTACTAACCCCGCGAATGCTGTTGCCAACCAATGTGTTGCGAAGAAACTTCCTACCCTTTTCCAGAATGGTTTCTTTTCAGCTCTTCCCCAAGGGGTATATGATTTTGGTCCCGAGGTAGGAGTATGTTTTGCAACTTTCTTTTCTGCTTTCGTTTGGAAAGCTTCTGGAGCAAATATAAATCTAAGCAATGCATTAATTTTCTTTGTGTCTGGTAAACTTGATGAAGATGAAATCTTAAGCAACCCTTTAAGTTGTGCAATAGCTGCTAACATTTCTGGTTGAGCTGCATATTTTGCTTCTAACCTTGCAAAAAAATCATCATAGTCTGCTTTTTTTACAGATTTCAAATTAACTGGATCATAGTATGTTCTTGATGCCCCTTTGTTATCCCCAATTAAAAACTTTTTTCTATCGTCTGATATTACTGGCAAATAATAATTGCTACTTGCTAATAATGCCATCTTTCTTCCTAAATCAATTGCTTGGGCTTGCTGGCTAACAGCCACTGGTGTAGCACCAGCCAATGAATAAGCACCTACTCCAAACTCTTGTTGAATAAACACATGCCCTTCATTGATTTTGTCTTTATCTGCTGGGTTGTTTTTCTTAATTGCTTCAATAATTTTTAAAACATTCTTCTTATCTTCTGCAGGTAATGCTCTTAACTTTTTTAAGAATGCAACAAAGTCATGATGAGTTGCATCAGTTATTCCCAATGCCGACAAAGCCGCCAACAAAGAAGCTTCGTCGCCTTTTAACGCAGCTTTAATTTTCGTCCAGTTAGCAGCAGGTTTAATATCTACGTCAACAAGAGCTACAGAATATTTCCCGCTATTGATATCAACAACTACTTTGCCACTGGCATCTAGTTTTGGATATTTGTATACCATAATCTTTCCCTCACAATTTTCTGATTACGTAGGTATTATACCTTATTGCAAATCATTTGTCAATACCTATATTATTCGCAAATTCGTCTTTTTTTAGCATGAAAATCACCACAAATAAAATGGCTTGTTTTGGTGTGTTTTTTTGGTGCATATTTTATATTTTTTTACACAAATTATATCAAAGTGTAAGATTTTGTCACACTTGGGAGGTTTTTTATGAAAGATTTCGAGTTATTAAGTTTGGAATTAAATACACTTGCCAATAATGTAAATAGCCACGATGTAATGAACAGAATTGATTATTTGCAACATAATATGGATAGAGCGGCATATGAGAAAGATTATTTAAGATTAGATAATTTTGTGCGAGATTTTCCAGAAGATATCGCAGAAGGCAATGTCGACTTAGAAATGTATGAATCTTGGCTAAAGAAATAAAAGAAGGTTTTAATGGATATCAAACGTGGAGAAGTTTACTTTGCAGATTTAAGTCCTGTGTTCGGTAGCGAACAAGGTGGGACTCGCCCTGTCTTGGTTATTCAAAACGATATAGGAAATAAATATAGCCCCACCGTTATTGTCGCTGCAATAACTAGCCAAATAAATAAAGCAAAGTTACCTACTCACATAGAGCTGGAGGCAAAACAATATGGGTTACAAAAAGATTCCGTTATACTACTTGAACAAGTCCGTACGTTAGACAAACGTAGACTTAAGGACAAAATTGGCAGTATAGATAGCGGAAAGATGCGACGCATAGATAACGCATTATTGATAAGTTTAGGTTTTGTGAATTAAAAAAGTCCTGCCATAACGACAGGCTTTTATTTTTAATATAAGATACAAACTGCTGTAGACAACGTATGAGTATGAGTTATGTTTATTTCAGCATTACTTACGCCTTTCAACGCCATTATCTTTTTTGCATTATCTGTAAGATTCAAAAATGGCTTTCCGTTTTCTTTGTGACGAACTTCAATCTCTCGAAGTTCAATACCGTTAAACAACCCTATCCCTAAAGCTTTCAGAAACGCCTCTTTTGCACAAAACAATCCAGCAAGGGAAACCGTTTTAGATGGTTTTGTCGACAAATAAGCCGATTCGTATGGTGTAAAACATTTGGATATAAAACTACTGTTATTTATGAGGTTTTCAACTCTAACTGCTTCTAGTGAATCTATTCCAACTAACATTATTCATCTCTCCTATACTTATTTACTGCAGAATTTATTTCGTCCCATGTAAACCCTTTTGACGCCAAATGCATTCTAAGTTTTTGCATATTTTGTAAAGTGGCTTCTTTGTTTTTCATAAACTTATCGCTTAATTTGAACAATACCTCTTCTGGAGACTCAAATTCTTCCAATCTTGCCTCTATTATATCTTTTTTTATTCCTTTTAGCAATAATTCTGCCTTAAGTTTTTGTTTTCCATATTTTTTGGAATAACTGCGAATATAACTTTCCATATATGATTCATCGTCGATATATTTATATTCCAATAGTTTGGATATAACCTCTTCAATTGTTGGCTCACTAAAACCTTTTGTCTTCAAATACTGACGAATTTGCTTTTCCGTTTTCAAACTCTTTTCCAATACTTTTGCGACTTTGTTAAGGGCATCATTTTTTTCACTTTCGACAATGATATGAGTCAACTGCTCCTCTTCTATCTCCTGCCCTTCTTTCAAACGGTTTTTTACAACAACATACAACTGAGTTCCACAAAAAAATTCATTGTCAACAAAAATGTTCACTCTATCTTTACGGGTTTTTTGTATCTCTATTTTAGTTATTTGTACCATTATTTCTCCACCATCTTACACAACTTCAAACATTCGGCAGTGCTCTTCACATATGCTCGAAGCAAACCACCTCTACCCAACTTAATTCCACCAAAATACCTAACCACCACAACTGCAACGTCTGTCAATTTCTGTTTTTTCAAAACTTCCAACATTGGACGACCTGCAGTGCCTTGAGGTTCTCCATCATCTACAGCCTTCTCTACTTGAGGAGAACTCATAACAACTGCATAACAAATATGTGTTGACTTTAGATGTTGCTTGCGTATCTCATCAAGTTGCTTGTTCAATTGTTCCACGTTCTGCACCGGAAAAGCATAAGTCGTAAAAACCGACTTTTCTATATCAAAACTATTTTCTACCGCAGATAATATTGTCTTCATATGTTTATTTTAACACATCATCGATAA
>CAYJCC010000074.1:0-4007 GCA_964368655.1 uncultured Lachnospiraceae bacterium
GTATATGACGTTGATACTTCAGCAAATACCATATATTTTGAAAAATTCGGAGAGAAAGATAGTGTAAAGGCAACAGATATTGTTTTTGCAGTTGGAAGAAGTGGAAGCGAAAACTTTTCTAACTGGTGTAAGAAAAACAATATAACAATGGAGAATAGCCAAGTTGATATTGGCGTGAGGGTTGAATTGCCTTCAATTATTTGGAAAAGTTTTGCAGAAAAAATCTACGAACCAAAAATTTTATATAGAACAAAAGGATACGGAGACTCTACCAGAATGTTCTGTTTTAATGACCGTGGACACGTAGTTATGGAAAACTCCGATGGAATATTTTCTGTAAATGGACATTCTTTCAAAGCTGAAGAGAAAAAGACAAACAACTCAAACTTTGCGATACTTTCCACTCAAAAATTCACCCAACCATTCCATGAACCTATTGAATATGCGAAGTCAGTTGCTGGATTGGCAAACAAAATCAGTAGTGGAAACGTTCTTATACAGAGATTTGGAGACTTAATCAGAGGCAGAAGAACAGACGAAAATAGGTTAAGAAAATGTACAACAATACCAACTCTTAATGCAGTTCCAGGGGATTTATCCCTATGTATGCCTAAAAGACAATTAGATAATATAATAGAAACAATATATAAGTTGAACGAGATAGCGCCAGGAACAGCCAACGACGACACTTTATTATACGGTGTTGAATGTAAATATTATGGTGCACGTCCAAAAATGAGCAACTTTGAATTGGAAGGAACCCATAATATCTACGCGATAGGCGACGGGGCAGGAGTTACAAGAAGTTTGTCTCAAGCTGCAGCAAATGGATTGATGGTGGCTGATATTATAACAAAGGGTAGAAAATTTTACGAGGATTAGTCAAAAAATACAAAAAAACGGACATTGTCCGTTTTTTAGTTGACAAAATTCTCCAAATATGGCATAATCAATCTAAATATGTATCCGTGAAAACTTTGGAGAGACATATAAGAATGAAAGCAACAAATAAATTTGATTGGAATAGTAAGGTTTTGAAACTTGTTTTACAACTTATGTTTGTTGGCATAGTATTCTTTTTCATGTTTAATCAAAATGTTATAAGTGAAATAAGGTATCTTTTAGATACTCTAAATATAAGAGGTCAGGAAAAGCTTGTTGCAGAATTGGTAATTTCTTTCAAAGCTGTATTTGATGCTTCTTCTGTAAGTAGTATCATTGTATTTATTTTGGGATTTATTATCACAATGATAGTTGTTCCATTTGTTATTTATTTTGTATTTAAGAAAGTGTCACAGTTTATCTTAAATCGTAAAAGTAAAAATATTGCTGTGAAAACAGTGCCTACGTTAAACAAAGAGGAAGTGTATATACTTCAATCAAGGTTTTTGTGTTGAGAATCAGATAGCGATACAAGTTTTTATTTGTATGGCTTTTTGTACGATTCGCATACTAAATTGGTTTGAGAATTTTGTCGTTGTTATTTAATTTATTGTCAAAAATTAAAATTATATGGGACACAGACCAAGACTACGTCCAAGAACTAAACTACATAATGATAAACGAAATCATAAGATTTTGAGATAATAAAATTAAATACATACACAAAATCAACTTAATCCTATTTAAGTTTTCTTTTTTAGCATAAATATTGAGGAAATATTAAAACTAAATACAAGCAAAAAAATAATAGAATTACAGGAGAGATGGCGTGTTAGCAGGTCAGTTGATTGGTTTATTTGTAATAGCAATCGGGTTAATTGTTACCTACTTGATACTAAAATGGAAACATATTACTATTCCTAATATTGTTTTCAAGATAGTGTCCGGTATTTTGGCTGCCGTATTTTTCTTCCGTTTTATGTTGGGAGACGACGCTCTCGATGGAATATTTAAGTTAACCAATTCGCCTATCAGCAACGCAGGGCTTACTGCTGTTAGTTTGATATTGAACTGGTTTTTATATTCTGTAATATTATTAGTGATATTATATCCTTTCTTCAAAAATTCAAAAGTGGCTGTGCTTATAAAGTATTATGGCATGGTTGTGACTTTGTTGTGTGCAGGATTTATTTACTATCTCAGCATGGGAATAGTTGGAACAGCAGCATATTCAGGTTTCCAAATCAGAACATTATTGATGGGCGTTGAATTGGGAATATTGATTGCTTACTGTTTTGTTGTGTTCATGGAAAACGGAAAGTTTAAGGTTGAAAAGAAAGACTTAATAGCCTTTGCTTATATCGCGTTAATTCTTCTTGCCACAATCCCTGCCTATATGTTTAAGGGATTATTCGGAGACGCAAACTACACACTAAAAATAAAATCCTTTACTTTACCACACAGAGTTATTTTATATTTTGCATTTATTATTCCTGTTGCTCTTTATTTCATACTTCGTAAAAAAGATAAAGAGATGATAAGAGGAATATTGCTCTATATAAGTTTGGGAACGTTGTTGTCTTTTAGTATCAACTATAAATTCTATAGTTTCCTTGAAGTTACTCATTGGCCTTTCCACTTGTGTAACACAGCAATGTACATTGTGCCACTTTGTTTAATGTTTAAGTGGGACAAGTTGTTCTACTTTACATATTTCATAAACGTGTTGGGTGCGTTCTTGGCTATGGCAATGCCAAACTATGGAGATGAACTCAATTTGTTGAGTGGCAGAATTGTAGAGTTTTACACAAACCACTATATCGCATTCTTTATGCCAATTTTAATGGTAGAGTTGGGGGTTTATAAGAGACCTAAACTAAAACAGTTTAAGTATTCCATGATCGGCTTCGGAATTTACTTCTTGCTAGTGTTAATCATGAATGCTTGGTTTAGCAACTATGGTTCTGTCGATTATTTCTTCGTTAATAGTGATTTCATTGCTGATAAGTTGGGACAATGGGCAGAAAATTTAAGAAATATCGTTTGGAGTTTCAAGATTGGAAACCTATCGTTTACATTCTATCCACTGTATCAATTTCTGTTCTTTATCGTTTATGTTGGACTGGGTGCAGGAGTTTGGTTCTTATACGAATGGGCATACACGTCAGTCGACACACTGTACGATATTGTAGATAGGAAGAAAAAGATTAAAGCAGACCAGTTAGCACTTGACGTTGCTCTCGGTGGAAGAAAAAAGGAGGAACCTATGAACAAGGAAGGCGAAAATAAAATTATTTTAAGAAACTTTTCGAAACGTTATGGAAAGAGTGAAGTTTACGCCGTTAAAGATGCCAACATGGAAATCAACGGTGGCGAAATCTTTGGGTTCTTGGGACATAACGGAGCAGGAAAGAGTACGATTATAAAAAGCATTGTTGGTATTCAGCCAATAACAAGTGGAAGTATTGAAGTTTGTGGATATGACGTTGACAAACAACCAGTAATGGCAAAAAGCAAAATAGGTTTCGTTCCTGACCATTATGCTCTATATGAAAAATTGACAGGAAGAGAATATGTTAACTATATCGCTGACTTGTATGACGTAAGCACCGAAGACAGAACAAAGGCTATTGAAAAATATGTTAGCATGTTTGAGTTGGGAGATGCGTTTGATAACCAGATAAAAACATACAGTCATGGTATGAAACAAAAAGTTACAATAATATCAGCACTTGTACACAATCCAAAAGTTTGGATATTGGACGAGCCGTTAACAGGGCTTGACCCAACAAGTATTTATCAAGTTAAAGAGTGTATGAGACAACACGTCAAGGAAGGCAACATAGTATTCTTTAGTAGTCACTTGATTGATATCGTTGAACAACTTTGTGACAGAATTGCTATTATTAAGAAAGGGAAAATCCTTGCTTGTGAAAAAGTAAAAGATATAGAAAAAGACTGCACCTTGGAAGAGTATTACTTGAAGATTACTAGCACAAAGGTCCATGCTAGTGTGTATAAGGAAGCCGAGGCTGAAGAGAAAGAAGAGAAAAAAGAAAACAAGAAAGAAAACAAGAAAAATCGTAAAGACAAAAAAGCAACAGAAAAATCTGATAAGAAAAAAG
>CAYJCC010000075.1:0-4001 GCA_964368655.1 uncultured Lachnospiraceae bacterium
ATACAGGGATTTATTTTGAGGAAGATGAAAAAGATTATGGCAGAGTAAAAATAAGTTATTTAACCAGAAGACAAGATTAAAGATTACGAGGATTTCTCGTAATTTTTTTATATATATTATTATATTTATAATTGACAATTAGGAATTCATGTGGTATTATATTGACGTTCCACTTAGGGAAGGCTATACAAAGCACTCTGGCAATAGTCAGGTCGCCTTGGTCTAGTGAGTTTGGATAGAGGAGGTATCGTATGTACGCAATAGTAGAAACAGGTGGCAAACAGTATCGCGTTAGCAAGGATGAAATAATCCAAGTTGAGAAGTTAGACGTGAACGTTGGTGACAAAGTTCAGTTGAATGTTCTTATGTTGGTTGACGGCGACAAAGCTAAGTTTGGAAACCCTTACGTATCAGGTGCAAAAGTTGTAGCTGAAGTTGTTGAACAAGGAAAACAAGAAAAAATTGTTGTTTTCAAGTATAAAGCAAAGAAGAACGTAAGAAGAAAAAATGGTCATAGACAACCATACACAGCATTAAAGATAGTAACTGTGGAGTAATAATGACAAATATTGTATTTTACAAAAGTGCAGGAAATTATATTGGAATAGAGGTTGAAGGGCATACTGGATATGCGACAGCCGGAAAAGATATATTATGTTCTGCAATATCTGGGATTATCCAGACCGGAGCACTTGGAATAGTAAAGGTGTTAAAAATTAACGCTCGATATGCCAGTGACGAGGAAAGAGGTCTTTTCAAATTAGACCTGCCAAAACGTATAAGTGAAGAAAAACAAAGCAAAGCAAATGTTATCTTCGATACCATGAAAGCAGGATTGGAAGATTTGGAGAGTGGGTATTCCAAATTTATGAAATTGGAGGTAGAAAATGTTTATTAAATTGCAACTGTTCGCCCATAAGAAAGGTCAAGGAACTTCCAAGAACGGACGTGAGAGCGAATCAAAGAGATTAGGCGTTAAGAAATCAGACGGTTCATTAGCAATTGCTGGAAACATTATTGTTAGACAACGTGGTACAAAAGTTAAACCTGGAAAGAATGTAGGTTGTGGAAACGACCACACATTGTTTGCACTTTGTGACGGTATCGTTAAGTTTGAGCAAGCAACAAAAGACCAGAAGAAAGTTAGCGTATATCCTGAAGAAACAAAATAAGGAAAAGTCCACTCGTCGAGTGGACTTATTTTTAGTATGAAATATAAAATATCTAAACAGAAAATTGAGGTTCAGAACGGTCCCGACTTCAATATCCAAGACATCTTGGAGTGTGGACAAGTGTTCAGATACAAAGTGGTAGATAGTGGCTATGAGGTGTATGCTTTGAGCCATAAAGCAAGTATTTCTTGCCAAAAAGATACCACAATTATTTTGTGTGATGATGAAAAATTTTTCGAAAAATACTTTGATTTTAGTACAGAGTATGATAGAATAAAGACAGAATTGAAAGGCGAGGAGTTGTTGGACAAGGCAATTACCGAAGGAACTGGTATCAGAATCCTAAGGCAAGACCCATTGGAAACAATCATCAGTTTTATCATTTCTGCGAACAATAATATTCCAAGGATAAAAAAGATTCTCGAAAAAATATGCGAGAACTATGGCTCTAAGAAGGTTGGCTATTATGCTTTCCCTACACTACAGCAATTGAAAGAAATTCCTCAAGAGTTTTTCTCAAAGATAGGTTGTGGATATAGAGCACCATATCTTTTCAAAACAATCCAGATGCTTAACAAAGACTTTCCTTTACAGCAGTTGTATGATATGAATACAGCAGATGCAAAGAAAGAGTTAATTAAGTTATACGGGGTCGGAGGAAAAGTGGCAGATTGTATTATGTTATACGGTTACCACAAAACAAATGTTTTTCCTTGCGATACTTGGATTAAGAAAGTTTATGTTGAACACTTTGGTGGGAATGAGAAACTTTCGGCAGAAAAGATTAGTGAATATTTTGTTTCATTATATGGGAATAATGCAGGTTTTGCACAGCAATACCTTTATTATTATAAAAGATTAAAGGAGAAAAAATAAAATGGAAAGAAAAATTGCTTTATTGCTTGATGTTGATAACGTAAAAATCGGTGGAGAAGCTTTCAACGAACTTTACGGAAAACTTAATGCAATGGGAGACGTTGTATTCTGCAAATTCTA
This sequence comes from uncultured Lachnospiraceae bacterium, assembly GCA_964368655.1. Classification (GTDB taxonomy): domain Bacteria; phylum Bacillota; class Clostridia; order Christensenellales; family UBA1242; genus CAYJAP01. The sequence goes on from CAYJCC010000075.1 coordinate 2,169, forward strand.
TGGTTATAATGATAGAAAGCACTTATATCTTAGTGATGCAATTTCAAACTTCGGTTATGAAACAGCACCTTTCATGAGATTTAAGAAGAGATTTAGCCAACTTGACAGCAGAATTTTGGTTGATGCAGTTAAATTAAACTACACAAAGCCAGAAATCAACACATACTGTATTGTTGCAGGAGATGGAGACCTTATTCCAGCTTTAGTTGAATTGAAGAGTAACGGAAAAACAACTATCGACGTAAATACTCCATACCAAGAACAAAACAAGCATATGTTTGATGAACACATATTTGTTTCAAGTCTTGGACAGGGAGCAGAGGTTTACACTGCTAAAACAACAAAGAAAACTGTTATAGTTCCAGTTAAGAGAGTAATTAAGAAGGAAGAGCCTGATTATAAAATCGAAGAAATCGTTACAACAGAGAGAGTACAAAAGCCAAAGGCAGTTGCTCCAGTTAGAAAAACAGTTGTAGCAGCACCAACATACAAAGAGGCTAGAACAGAAGAAGACCTTGCTGACATCTTGAAAGATATTACAAGACGTTACAGCGAACTTGACTTTGATAACAATGAAGATATGCCAAAGAAGTTAAGACTTATTGATGATATCGAAAACTTAATCAGAAGAGAGAACGCAAAGGGTGAAGGAATCAATAGTGAGAATCCTGATATCAGCCAAATCTTCGTTGACTTACAAGGAATTGTTGACGATATGAAGAACGCTTTATAATAATAAAGTAAAATAAAAAGCCAGACAAGATTGTCTGGTTTTTTTGTGTAAAAAAGACTGGTTAATCCAGTCTTTTTGCTATATTTTTGATGTATTCTTTTAGTTTTTTTGATGTTTCTTTGTTTCGTAGTCCGGCATCAATACAAGTTTTGAGATATTCGAACTTATCTCCTGTGTCATAGAATGTGCCGTTTATATTCAACATGTGCGCAGGTTTTTTGTGTTTTGCCATTTCTGTTACAATGGTTGGGATATCTGGGAAATTATTTGTTTCTTTATATATTTGTTTGAACATTTCCATAAATTCGGAATCAAATAGGTATTGTCCGATAGATGCTAGTCTGGAAGGGGCTTCACTAACTTTTGGTTTTTCCACAAAATAATCTATTTTTGTAAGACGGCCATTGTTTTCTGGTTTTACAATACCATATTTATAAACTTCTTCCTTTTTGACTGATTTTACGGCGATTATTGATGACTGTACTTTGTTGTAGGCGTCAATCATCTGTTTGAAAGAAGATTGCTTGTTATGTATAAAACCATCTCCAACTAACATTAAAAAAGGTTCATTTTTGATAAAGTCCTTGCCATAAAACATGCTTTGTAACATTCCTTTAGGGTCTTTATCTACAACAAAATGAAAACGTGCTAAACCTTCAACCTCTTTGATTTGGTTTAGACATTCTAGTTTGTTTGCTCTAATAAGTTCTTTGTCCAATCGGTCTATTTTTAGAAAGTGGTCTTTAATACATTCTTTCCCTGCGCTAGGAAGAATGAATAAAATATCTTTTATTCCTGCTTCATTTAGTTGTTCTACTAATATCTGCAAAATAGGCTTATCTACGATAGGGAACATTTCTTTTGGTACTGATTTTGTTGCAGGTAAGAATCTTGTTCCGAATCCAGCTACTGGAATTATTGCTTTAGTAACCATGATAACTCCTTGTTTTTTGTTTTTAGTAACAAAATAATACTACATTGTTCCTAAAAAGGGAAGTCTTTTTGTTTCTTTTATATAAAATATATAAAATTTTTAGATTAGGTATTCCTTTTTATTTCATATTATGATATAATCTTTGCAATTATAATAATAAATATAG